>JAIXYF010000337.1 GCA_027490345.1 Novosphingobium sp. | reverse complement strand
TCCTGATCGCCGACGATCAGCCCTTCGGCTTCGAGCAGCGGGATGGCGAGGCGCGCGGCACGGTCATCTTCGTTGTAGAGCACGCCGACCTGCCATGGGCGCTGCTGCGACGGATCGCTGGCAAGCTGCGGGGTGAAGCTGTGGAGCGAGAGGATGAGCGCAGGCGGCGCGCTATCCAGCAGCGCGGCAAGGGCCTGGTGATAAGGCCGATAAAACCGCGCAAGCCGGGCTTCGTGTCCGGCATGATCGAGCGCGTTGCCGGGAATGGCATGGCCGTCGCTGGCGATGGGGCAGACGGTGGGACCATGCTCATCTCGGTTGAAATCGCACACGAGGCGGCTGACATGGCCAAGAAACGCAGCGATTCCCGGGCGCTGCGCCATCTGCGCCGCCACGCCCGCGACGCCAATATCGACCGCGATATGCTGTTCCAGCAGCGCTGGGTCGATGCCGAGATCAACATCGGCGGGCACACGGCTAGACGCGTGATCGCAGACCACCAGAATGCCGCCAAAGCGGGCGGTGCCAAGGATCTGCAGGGCTTCGCTCATCTGAGGGCTCCGGCAAGACGCCACCACGCAGGCGGCAAGCCGTCAGCGGCGGTATCGCGCGCCTCGGGGCTGTCATAGAGCGCAAAGCAAGTCGCGCCAGAGCCGGACATGCGCGCAAGCCATGCGCCGCTGGCCTTGAGCGCGGCGATCACGTCAGCGATCTGCGGAACGAGCGCGGTGGCGCTGGGCTCCAGATCGTTGCGGCCTTCCAGCGCGATGGTGCGCAGATCGCCTGACGGCATGGGGCCAAGGTCGATCTGGTCCCACCCCTTGAACACCGGGCCGGTGGCGAGCGGAATGCGCGGGTTGACGAGCAGCACCGGGGTTCCGGCAAGATCATTGGCGACGGGTTCAAGCTCCGTCCCGGTGCCGCGGCCGATGCAGGCCTGACTGAGCACGCAGGCGGGAACATCGGCGCCGAGCTTTGCCGCCCGGGTCTGCCAATCGCCCGGCAAGCCATGCGCATGCTCCACCATGCGGAACACCGCGCCCGCATCAGCAGACCCGCCGCCAAGCCCTGCGGCAACGGGCAAGCGCTTTTCCAGCGTCACCGCCCAGCCTGCACCATGCGGCAAGCAATTCAATGCTTTGGCGACGATATTGCCGAAAGGATCGGAAAGACCACTGGCGAATTCGCCGAAAATGTGGAGGCTGTCCGCATCCGCTCGTTCAGCCGCCAATTCATCTCCGGCATCAACGAACGCGAACAGCGTCTCAAGCTCGTGATAGCCATCCTCACGCCGCCGCCGGACATGCAGCGCGAGGTTGATCTTGGCGTAGGCGGTTTCCCTCACAATTCCTCCTCCTCCCCCGAGGGGGAGGGATGGCTCACATGTTCGGATAGTTCGGGCCGCCGCCGCCTTCGGGCGTTACCCATTCGATATTCTGCGTCGTGTCCTTGATGTCGCACGTCTTGCAGTGGACGCAGTTCTGGGCGTTGATCTGCAGGCGCGGGTTGCCGTCCTCGCCGGTCAGGAATTCATAGACGCCAGCGGGGCAGAAGCGCGCTTCGGGCCCGGCATAAAGCGGCAGGTTGATCCGCGTGGGAACCGTGGGATCGTTCAGCACGAGGTGGCACGGCTGATCCTCCTCATGGTTGGTGTAGGAGAACGCGACCGACGTCAGGCGGTCAAAAGAGATCACGCCGTCGGGCTTGGGATAGGCAATCGGCTGGAACAGATCGGCGCGCATCGTCGCGTCGCTGTCCTTGTGGTGCTTCATGCCGCCCAGCGGATTGATCTTGAGCACACGCGCCCACATGTCCGCGCCGGCCAGCGCGGTGCCGAGCGAGCCGCCGAACTTGGCCACCAGCGGCTGCGCGTTCTGCACCAGCTTCAGCTCCTTGGCGATCCAGCTTTCCCGCACGGCGCTGTCATATTCGCCCAGCTCATCCTGCTCGCGGCCCGCAGCCATCGCAGCCGCAATCGCCTCGGCCGCCAGCATCCCGCTCTTCATCGCGGTGTGGCTGCCCTTGATGCGCGGCACGTTGACGAAGCCTGCCGAGCAGCCGATCAGCGCGCCGCCCGGGAACGCCAGCTTGGGCACCGACTGCCACCCGCCTTCGTTGATCGCGCGCGCGCCATAGGACACGCGGCGACCGCCTTCGAGGATTTCGCGGATCGCCGGATGCTGCTTCCAGCGCTGGAATTCCTCATAGGGGTAGACGTAGGGGTTCGCGTAATCGAGCGCGGTGACGAACCCCAGCGCGACCTGGTTGTTCGCCTGATGATAGAGGAAGCCGCCGCCCCACGAATTGCTTTCGGAAAGCGGCCAGCCCTGCGTGTGGATGACGCGGCCGGGCACGTGCTTGTCGGGGTCGATGTCCCACAGTTCCTTGATACCGATGCCATAAACCTGCGGCTGGCAATCACGCTCAAGGTCGTATTTGGACTTCAGCTGCTTTGTGAGGTGCCCGCGCGCACCTTCTGCAAACAGGGTATATTTTGCAAGGAGCTCCATGCCCGGCTGATAGTCGGGCTTGTGGGTGCCATCCTTGGCTACGCCCATGTCGCCGGTGGCGACGCCGCGCACCGCGCCCTTGTCGTCATAAAGAATTTCTGCCGCTGCGAAGCCGGGGAAGATTTCCACGCCCAGCTCGCCCGCCTGCTCGGCCAGCCAGCGGCACAGATTGCCAAGGCTGCCGGTATAGTTGCCGTGGTTGGAAAGGAACGGCGGCATCATCAGGTGCGGCAGCGCGGTCTTGCCGCCGCGCGTGAGCACCCAGTGCCAGTTATCGGTGACCGGGGTTTCCGCCATCGGGCAGCCCGCCCCTCGCCATTCGGGCAGAAGCTCGTCCAGCGCCTTGGGATCGACCACCGCGCCCGAGAGGATATGCGCGCCGATTTCCGAGCCTTTTTCGAGGATACAGACCGAAATCTCGGAATTGGCCTGCTTCAGACGGATGGCCGCTGCAAGCCCTGCAGGCCCACCGCCGACAATCACGACGTCATACGGCATCGATTCCCGTTCGCTCATTTCTTTCTCGCTCCGACCCCAATTCGGGCACGCTGTGCCCCGAAAGCTCATCATCTTGCCTTGAAAGCTGCGACAAGCAAGGTCAAGACCGCTTGATGATGCCGCTGCCAGACACAAATGACAGGGTGCCAGCGCCTTCGCTGGGTGCGGGGCTGACAGCGGCGCTGGCCTGGTGGCGTGAGGCCGGGATCGACATGGCGTATGTCGATGCGCCGCAGGACTGGCTGGCGGCAGAGACCACGCGCCCCGCCGCAAAGCCTGCACCTGTGGCCGCCCTGCCCCTGCCTGAGCAAAAGGCGCCGCGCGTTTCAGCCCAGCTTCCCTCTGTGGCGCCTATCGCAGAAAGCCGCGCCAACTGGCCGGAAAAGCTGGAAGATTTTGCGCCGTGGTGGCTGGCTGAACCCTCGCTCGCGCCGCGCGGGGCAAAGCGGCTGGCTCCCTCCGGTCCGGCGGGGGCAGACTTGATGGTGCTGGTGCCAATGCCCGCCGAGGATGATGGTGATGCGCTGCTTACGGGCCGCGCCGGGCGTCTGCTCGATGCCATGCTGGCCGCCGCGGGGTTCGCCGTTGACAGGGTTTATCGCGCTTCAGCGCTGCCGGCACGAATCGCCCTGCCCGATTGGGCAGGTCTTGGCGCCGCCGGACTTGCAGCCGTGCTGGCTCGCCATGTGGCGCTGGCTGCGCCGCAGCGCGTGCTCGTGTTCGGTCACGCCGACATCTCGGCGCTATTGGGGCACGGCTCAGCGCATAGCGCTCACCATTTACGCGCGTTTAACCATGAGAAGGGCAGGGTTCCTGCAGGTTTCGAGGTTGATCTGGAAACCCTGTTGGCGCGGCCGGGCTGGAAGGCCGGGGTCTGGCAGCGTTGGTTGGATGGGGCAGCGTCCGAAGCCGGTATCGCATGACGTGCGGGCGGGACGGACTGGAACGGGACATGATCCGCAAATGAGACGTTCTTTCAGGATCAACCGTTGATGAAACATATGCGCACCGCCTTGCTGGGCATGAGCGCCCTCGCGGCCCTCACCACCGCTGCGCCTGCGGCGGCAAGCAGCGCCGCTGCCGAATATTTCCGCTCGCGCGCCGACAGGACGGCGGTTCCTGCGCTGCTCAGCCAGGAAGACCGCACCTATTACAAGCAAATGTTCGGCGCGATCGAGCGCGAGGACTGGAGTGCGGTGCAATCGCTGCTGGCCCAGCGCGCCGAAGGGCCGCTCCATGCCGTCGCGCGCGCGCAGTTCATATTGGCCGCCAGTTCGCCGCGTGCAGAGCTGGCGCCGATCACACAGGTTCTCTCTGCCGCGCCCGAACTGCCCTGGGCCGAGCAGCTTGGCCGGCTGGCACTGAAGCGCGGCGCCACAGAACTGCCCGCCCTGCCCAGCGCGCAACCGATGGTTTCGCTGCCCGGCCTGCCCAAGCGGATAAAGCCGCGCCCGGTGGCCGATGGCACTATGCCCGAAAGCGTGGC
>JAIXYF010000362.1 GCA_027490345.1 Novosphingobium sp. | reverse complement strand
GTCTGCGCCGCCGAGCGTGCCGGGAAACGGGGTCTCGCCGCAGCCGCCCAGCGCCAGCACGCCGGCCCCGGCAATCGAGCCGCCCAGCACTTGCCGCCGCGTGGCCTCAGCCATCATAGCGGCCCCATTCCTCGGCGAAGGAGCGCACGAGGGCCTGATTGTCGAGCCGGTTCACCGGGACAGGGCGGCGGGCCATGTCGGGCGGGAACTGGAACATCGCGCGCTCGCTGGCCGGGGTCAGGAAGCGAAGACCCGCAGGCAGCGCAACCGTATCGCCCGGCGGGGTATGCGCGGCCATGGTGAAACCCCATTCGCCGAAGCTGGGCACATAGGCATGATAGCCGCGCGCAGAGAGCCCGGCGGCTTCGAGCGTGGCTGCGACTGTCCAGTAGGATCGCGGGGCGATCAGCGGCGAGGTGCTTTGCACGGTGAGCACGCCTTGCGGCGCGAGCAGGCGCGCCACCTCGCGGTAGAAGCTCACGGTGTAGAGCTTGCCGAGCGAGAATTCGGTGGGATCGGGAAAATCGATCAGGATCACATCGAATTGGCCGGAAGTCTGGCGCACCCAGCGGAAGGCATCGCGGTTGATCGCCGTCAGGCGCGGGGAGGCGAGCGCGCCGGCATTGAGGCTGGCAAGCTGCGGCGTATCGCGGAACAGCGCGGTCATGGCGGGATCGAGATCGACCAGCGTGACATGGCCGACGCGGGGATCGCGCAACACTTCGCGCGCGGCCAGCCCGTCGCCGCCGCCCAGGATCAGCACGCGGCGCGGCTGCGCGACCCGGCCCAGCACCGGCCAGACCAGCGCTTCGTGATAGCGGTATTCATCGCGGGTGGAGAACTGCAGATTGCCGTTGAGATAGAGCCGGAGGTCCGTGTTTCGCCGCGTGATGACAATGCGCTGATAGGGGGTGGAGCGCGCGTAGATCACCGGCTCGCCATAGAAGGCGATTTCGGACCAGCGCTGGATCTGTTCGGCAAGGACGAGGCCCGTCAGAAGCGAGACGCCCACCATGAACGCGGCGGTCATTTCGCGCGCGATCCGCTCACGCCCGCGCAGCGCCAGCAGCAGCGCGATGGCGACGGCGACGTTGGCAAGGCCGAACACGAAACCGGTGCGGATCAGGCCAAGCCACGGCACCAGCACGAGCGGGAACAGCAGCGATGCGACGAGCGCGCCGACATAATCGAACGTCAGCACATTCGAGACCAGCTCGCGAAAAGCAAAGCGGTGGCGCAGGATGCGGATGAGCAGCGGAATCTCGAGGCCTACGAGCACGCCGATCGCCAGCACCAGCCCATAAAGCGGGATGCGGAAATCCTCGACATAAGGAAACAGCAGGAACAGTCCTGCTGCCGACCAGCCTCCCAGCGCGGCGATCAGGATTTCGACCCGCACGAAAACGGTCATTTCGCGCTGTGTGATATGGCGCGAGAGCCAGCTGCCCACCCCCATGGCAAACAAATACGTGCCGATCACGGTGGAAAACTGGGTGACGCTGTCGCCCAGCAGATAGCTGGCCAGCGTGCCCGCCAGCAATTCGTAGATCAGCCCGCAGGTGGCGACGACCAGAACCGAAACCAGCAGGATGACGGCAAGAGAGGCTGCGGCAGGAGCCGCCCCTTCACCGTCACCGGTGGGGACTTCATCCATGCACGGCGGCGGCGATGATATTGGAGATACCGATCGCGACCGCGCCCGCCAGCAGCGCCACGGCCATGTTCTTGCGCTCGATGATCTCGGCCCACAGGTTGCCCGGGGTCAGCCGGTCGACCAGCACGAAGCTGACAATGAAGATCACGATGCCAAGCCCGGCATAGATCAGGGTGGCGAGAAAGGTGTCGGGGGTCAGCATGAGGCAAGGCTCCTGAAGGGAGAGGTCATTTGTGCGTGGGGCCGCGATAAGCGGAGGACGAGGACGAACTGGTATTGTCGGGAAACGGCGCCCAGCCATACCAGGCGAAAACACCCGAGCAGACGACGAGGAAGGCGCACCAGATGCCGAACAGAAACAGCGATTTGCTCATCGGTCGCGGTGCCTCCACCACAGCATGGTCAGGGGCAGGGCGAAGAGCAGGAACGCCATGATCCAGAACATGCCCCATGAAAAGCCGCCGGTGCAGGCCTCGAACCAGATCGTGATCTTTTCAGGCGCGGCCCAGGCATTTGCGCCGGAAGCGGCTAGATCAGCCGCATTGGGCGGTGCCCAGGTGCCGGTTCCGTCAACGCTTACGTCGGCTGGCGGCGTGGCTACCGGATCATTCGGCCAGCCGTGCGCCGCCGTATCCACGAAGATATCGTAAGTGCCGCCCGGCACACCGGCAAACAGCGTCTCGGCCGCATAACTGCCTTCGCTCCACGGACCGTCGCTGTCCGACCCCGTATAGTACTCGACCACCCCGTAGGCATCGATCGATTGCTGGGTCTTGCGGTTGACGAGGCTGTAATCAAGATCGACCCAGCGGTTGTGGAACTGATCGCTCACCGCATTGATCGTGACGAATTGCCAGGGTCGCCACGCCTCGATCGTGCCGATCCGGCTTGCCGTGGTGGTGCCGCCGACTGCGACTTCGGTCTGGCTTTTGGCGCAGGCATGCGGATAGCTTAGCAGTCCCTGCACCAGCCCGATCGCTGCCAGCGCGGCCAGCGCCATCAGGAACATCATCGGAAGATCATCTTGGCCGCCGCGCGGTGCGCTCATGAAGCGCTGCCCGATCGAGGGCGCCGCGGGCTTTGGCACGAACTTGCGCGAGACGGAAAAGGCCGCCGCGACATCGTCGGCATCAACCGGGACGAGCTGTGTCCACGTCACCTCGCCCCCGACTTCCTCGCGTGAGAGCAGGTCTTCCCGCCCCTCAAAGGTGCTGGCAGACGCGGTATCGCCGCGCGCAACCTTCCAGTAGAATTCGCCGAGCACGGTGCGGGTTTCGGCCGTTTCGGCCCCCGCGAGCCTGTACGTCTCCCCGCGCCACGTGACCGCGCTGCCGCCGCCTTCGGGCCGGTCCATCAGCATGGTGCCAAACTGCCATTCGCCGCCTGCCGCCACCAGCCAGCGATAGCCGACATACGGATTGAACAGCAGGAATTCCTGCCAGTCTCCGCTATCGCTGCTGTGGCGCTTCAGCGCGCCGATCACCTGCCATTCGGTGCCGAAAAGCGTGCCGCGCGCACCCAGCGCAATGGCGAAGTTCTTGGCCGCGCGCTTGTAGGCGGTGATGATCTGCACGTCCGCCTGCGTTGTATCGAGCAGCGAGCCGCAGTGCTGACAGGCCAGCGTGACGGTGTAGCCCGCTGCGTGCACTTCGATCGCGCCGCCGCAGGCGGGGCAGGTGATCGCCCGGATGGAACCGGCACTGCCGCTCATGCCATCCCGCCGGGAATGGCCCAGCCTTCCAGCATGCGCAGGCCCTTGGGGGCAAGGCCCGCAAGATCGGACCAAACGCCAAGCCATGCGCTGGTGCCATCGCGGCCCCGCTGGACCGAAAGTGCCGCGCCCGCATCATTGCGGAAATCGACGCTGGTTATGGTCCAACCCGGCAGAGTGGGGAAGGGCAGGTCGCCCTCGCTGCCAAGGCATGCGGCTTCCTTGATGTCGGCGACATGGAACCACTGGCCGCCGGCTTTCACCGAAGCATCAACGGCCATGGGATTGCCTTGCGCAAAATTGCGGATGGCCGGGATGTCCAGAGCATCGGGGTATTCGGCGGTGAGCATGTACATGCCCATGGCCTCGCCCAGCCAGTGGCGGCTGCCATCGGCCGCGATCAGCAGCCATTCATTCCACGAACCGCCGCTCCAGCCCCAGCGCACGCGGCCAACGCTGGTCGACTCTGCGCCATCAACGCTGAAGCGCGTGCCGATCTGAATGGGGGAAACGTCAACCGGCAGCTGCGCCACCGTGCCCACCGCTTCCAGCGTCAAGCCATGGCGCATCAACAGCGTGCGGCAATAGGCGCACGTGGCATAAGGCAGCCCGTCTCCCCGCGCCGGGACACCGGCCCCGCAAGTCGGGCAGTTCGCCATCTGGTCCACAGTCCGATGTTCAGCCGGGTTCAGCGGATACGGCCAAGCAGCTCTGCCTTCTTGGCGTCGAATTCCTGCTGGCTGAGCGCGCCCACGGTAACGAGGCGGTGAAGCTTCTCGATCACGGCGATCGGGTCTTCCTCTGGCGCTGCAGCGGAGGCGGGGGCGGGGGCGGGGGCGGAGGTAGGTGTCGGCGCCGGGCTCAGCCCTTGCGCCATCGCCTGCCCCAGCACGCCCGCCGCACCGATGCCCGCACCCAGCCCGGCAAGGCCGCCTTCGGCTCCGGCCGCCGTTTGCAGCGCCTCAGCCGCCTGAAAGCGCGTGTAGTTGCCCAGATCGCCGAGCACGCGCATCGAGCTGCCCTTGTCGAGATGCGCTTGCACCTCATCGGGCAGCGACACGCTTTCGACATAGAACGAGCGGCAGGTGAGGCCCCACTGCGCAAAGGCCTTGTCGACTTCCAGCTTGATCCGGTCTGACAAAGCCTGCTGGTTTGCTGCCAGATCGAGGAACGGCACCCCGCTGCTGCCAAGCGCGGCGGCGAGCGAGGTCTGGATCGCGGCGCGCAGCTGCGGCTCCAACGTGGTCGCGGCAAGGCTCGGCAGCGTGCCGAGCACGCGCGCGGCGAACGGTGGGACTTCATGAATCGCGAAGGAATAGGACCCGAAGGCGCGCAGCCGCAGCGCGCCGAATTCGGCATCGCGCACCGTGACCGGCTGCGCCGTGCCCCATTTCAGCCCGGCCTGCTCCTTGAGCGAGAAGAACACCACATCGGACTTGAACGGAGACTTGAACGCCTTGTCCCAATTCATGAGGTTGGTGAGGATCGGCAGATTTGCGGTTTCGAGTGTGTGAAGCCCAGGGCCGAAGTAATCAGCCAGCTGGCCTTCGTTAACGAACGCGGCAATCTGGCCTTCGCGCACTGTAAGCTGCGCGCCGTGCTGGATTTCCTGATCCTGAAACGGCACGCGCCAGGCGAGTTCGCCCGGCTGTTCGAGCCATTCGATGACATCGACGAACTGCTTCTTGAGAAAATCGAACATGGAAGACCCTGCCGGACTGCTGTATTCCCACACTACAGCAATCATCCGGCGCGGCAATCTGCGGATCGAACAGGCAGGGCCAAATAGGCAGGGCCAAATAGGCAGGGCCAAACCGGGGGCATCAGGCCAGCGCCGTGAGGCCAAGAGCCGCGCTCGCGCACCAGCGACGCGTGGAGCATCGCGATACGCGGCTCAAGGGGCTGGTCTTGCGGGTGATGCCGGGCGGAGCGAAGTCGTGGTATTGTGAGTTCGCACGAGGCGAGCGCGTCTGGCTCGTGCGCGCTGATGTCCTCAACTTGAGCGACGCGCGCAAGCCGAAGGCAGAGATGTCGACCCTCGGGGCGTATCTTGAAGGCGACTATGCCGCGTGGGCGAAGGCCAGCCAGCAGGCCCATGAGCAGAACGTAAAGCGGCTCAAGACCGCATTCAAAGCGCTGCTCAAGAAGCCGCTCGACAAGATCACCGCACTCGATGTCGAGCGCTGGCGCGCCAAGGAGGTCGATCGGGGCCTGAGCAACCAGACGATCAACCGGGACATTGCCTCGATCAAGGCCTGCTTCAATCGTGCGGTCGACTGGGGATGCTTCCCACGAACCCCCTTGCCAAGGTGAAGAAGGCGCGGGTCGGGGTTCTCGCGGCATTCTCCGTTCCTGGGTTCAGTGTCAGGAGCGACAATGAATGCCTTGCCTCACCACACCAGTTGTGCCAGCAAATTATCATGAGTAACGATACATCGACTGGGCTCCCGGTTTATGGCCAGTCCATCGCTGGCAGTCTGCTGGCGGCGCGGGAAGCGGTCATGGGCCCGATCAGGCCACATCTAAGACGTGCGGGAGTGACCGAGCAGCAATGGCGTGTTCTTCGCGTCCTTTCTGATAATGGCACAATGGATGCCGGCTCCATTGCGGCCAAAGCAATGCTCTACCCACCGAGCGTCACGCGGATCGTGAAGGAGCTGCTGCAGAGGGAGCTGATCGCCAAGACTGCCAATCCGGGAGACGGACGAAAACTCTCCATCTCCGTTACCGAAGCCGGGCAAGCTCTCGTCCAGGAAACCGGCGTTCATACCAAGCGGCTGTTGGACCAGTATGAGGCTGCGTATGGATCGGACCGGCTGGCGAGGTTTGTGGAAGAGGCGAGGCAATTGGCCATCGCTTTGGAGCCGTTCCAGCCGGTCGAGTGATCTCGCTTAGAACGGTGCCCTTTGTTCTGGTGATTCAGCTCCACATAACACCGCGCAAGGAGAATCGGCAGGAGGCGGCATAGACGCCGCCAGGCTCTAACAGAGTGTCCGTCGTCAGAACATTTGGCGCAGATCGGGGCTTAGATTAGCGGAGTGCGGGCTTCGTGCGGGGTTGGTTTTTAGGCGGCGAGCTTGCGGTGTTGCAAGCGCCGATGCTCGATGGTCTGTCGCTTGATCCTTTCACGCTGTTTGAGGATGGAAGCCGCCCTGCCGAAGTAGACGTCGGCAGGGGTCACGTTGTTCAGACTCTCATGGTAGCGCTGGTGGTTGTAGTGCTCGACGAACGCCTCGATCTGGGTCTCAAGGTCGCCGGGCAGGAAGTAGTTTTCCAGCAGGATGCGGTTCTTCATGGTCTGGTGCCAGCGCTCTGCCCCCCGTCAGCACCAATGGCACAGATTCGAGGTTGTGATTTAAGGAGGGTTGGGGCTTCGTCGTAGTGACGAAGGAACGAAGATGAAGCCCCAACCCTCCAATACAAAATCGCCAG
>JAIXYF010000273.1 GCA_027490345.1 Novosphingobium sp. | reverse complement strand
GCCGAACTCGGCTTTGCCTCGATCTACGTCAGCGAGGAAAGCGGCGGGATCGGCCTTGGCCGGCTCGATGCGGCGCTGATCATGGAAGCCATGGCCTATGGCTGCCCCACCACCAGCGCGTTCATTTCGATCCACAACATGGCCTCGTGGATGATCGACCGCTTCGGCGGGGCAGACATCAAGGCGCGCTATCTGCCGCAGCTCATCACGATGGAAAAGATCGCAAGCTATTGCCTCACCGAACCAGGTTCGGGCTCGGACGCGGCGGCCCTGCGCACCAGCGCACGGCTGGAAGGCGATCACTATGTGGTCAACGGCACCAAGCAGTTCATCTCGGGCGGCGGCGTCAGCGACATCTACGTCACGATGGTGCGCACTGGCGATGCCAGCCCCAAGGGCATTTCCTGCCTGGTGATCGACAAGGGCACGCCCGGCCTCAGCTTCGGCGCGCCCGAACGCAAGCTGGGCTGGAACGCCTCGCCCACCGCGCAAGTGATCTTCGAGAACGTGAAGGTGCCCGTCGCCAATCGCGTCGGTGCAGAGGGCGATGGCTTCCGCTTCGCCATGGCCGGGCTCGATGGCGGGCGGCTCAATATCGGCGCGTGTTCGCTGGGCGGTGCGCAGCGGTGCCTCGATGAAGCGGTCAAGTATGCCAAGGAACGCAGCCAGTTCGGTCAGCCGATTGCCGAGTTCCAGAACACCCAGTTTGCGCTGGCCGACATGGCGACCGACCTCGAAGCGGCGCGCGCGCTGCTCTATCTCGCGGCGGCCAAGGTGACGCAGAACGCGCCGGACAAGACGCGCTTTTCGGCGATGGCCAAGAAGCTGGCGACCGACACCGGCTCCTCGGTGGTCGACCGCGCGCTGCAGATCTTCGGCGGCTATGGCTACCTCAAGGACTATCCCATCGAGCGCTTCTGGCGCGACTTGCGCGTCCACCGCATCCTCGAAGGCACCAACGAGGTGATGAAGCTGATCGTGGGCCGCGATCTGCTGCGCCAGTAAATGGGGCAACAAACGGAATTGGGAGAGGGCAAGGCAATGAGCGAAGACATTCTGGTGCGCGTCGAAGGCCGAATGGGCGTCCTGTCGCTCAACCGGCCCAAGGCGATCCACGCGCTCAACCGCGCAATGGTGGACGGCATGACCGAGGCGCTGCTGAAGTGGCGCGATGATCCGGCCATCGGCGCGGTGATCATCGACCATTCCGAAGGGCGCGGCTTCTGCGCGGGCGGCGATATTGCGTTCCTGCGCAATTCGGCGCTGACCGACGAGGGCGTTTCGGGCCGCAAGTTCTTCTTCGACGAGTACCGCCTCAACCACCTGATCATGACCTATGAGAAGCCGATCGTGGCGTTCATGGACGGGATCACGATGGGCGGCGGCGTCGGCATTGCGGACCCGGCGCGCTACCGCGTGGCGACCGAGAACACCCGGCTTGCCATGCCTGAAACCGGTATCGGCCTGTTCCCGGATGTAGGCGGCGGCTGGTTCCTTTCGCGCATGAAGGGGCGGCTGGGTCAGTATCTTGCGCTCACCGGCGCGCGGATGGACGGGGCGGAATGCCTCTGGGCTGGTTCTGCCACGCACTATCTGCCCTCGGCCGCACTGGCCGAGGTGAAGGCGAAGATTGCCGCCAATCCTGGCGATATTCCCGCGATCCTGCATGAAGCCGCCGCCGTGCCGCCCGAGCCGAAGATTGCCGCGCAGGCCGACACCATCGCGCGCCTGTTTGCTTCTGACCGCTACGAGGATATCCTCGCTGCGCTGGAGGCCGATGGCAGCGCATTTGCGGCCGCCACGCTGGCGAGCCTCCACACCAAGAGCCCGCAGACCTGCAAGGTCGCGCTCCGCCAGCTCGCCACCAGCCTGACCCTGCCCGATTTCGCCGCGAACATGGTGATGGAATACCGCATCTGCAGCCGTGTGCTGCTGCGCCCGGACTTTGCCGAAGGCGTGCGCGCAGTGATCGTGGACAAGGACAATGCCCCCAAGTGGAACCCGAGCGCGCCCGAAGGCGTGACCGAAGACATGCTGGACGCGATCTTCGCGCCCCTCACCGATAGCGAGGAATGGAGCCCCCTATGACCTATGAAACGATCCTGGTGGAACAGCGCGGCGCCGTCACGCTGATTACCCTCAACCGCCCCAAGTCCTTGAATGCGCTCAATTCGCAGGTGCTCGAAGAGCTGATCACGGCGTTTGCCGCCTATGAAGCTGATCCAGGCCAGCGCTGCGCCGTGCTGACCGGCTCGGGCGAGAAGGCCTTTGCCGCAGGTGCGGACATCAAGGAAATGGCCGACAAGGCCGCGACCGATTTCTACACTGACGACTTCTTCTCGCGCTGGACCAGCCATCTGGTGAAGACCACGCGCAAGCCGTGGATCGCCGCAGTCAACGGCTTCGCGCTCGGTGGCGGGTGCGAGCTGGCCATGATGGCGGACTTTATCATCGCTTCGGAAAACGCCAAGTTCGGCCAGCCTGAAATCAAGCTGGGTGTTGCCCCCGGCATGGGCGGTTCGCAGCGCCTGACGCGCGCGGTGGGCAAGGCCAAGGCGATGGACATGTGCCTCACCAGCCGGATGATGGACGCGGTGGAAGCCGAGCGTTCGGGCCTTGTCACGCGCGTCGTGCCGCTGGCCGATCTGCTGGATGAAGCGCTCAAGACAGCGGAAGTCATCGCCGGAATGCCGCCGGTTGCGGCCATCGCCAACAAGGAGATGGTAAACGCCGCGTTCGAGATGACGCTCGATCAGGGCATCCTGTTCGAACGCCGCGTTTTCCAGATCCTCACCGCGACCGAAGACAAGGCCGAAGGCATGGCCGCCTTCATCGAAAAGCGCCCGGGCGTGTGGAAGGGTAAGTAAGACCATGAAAATCGCATTCATCGGCCTTGGCAACATGGGCGGCGGCATGGCCGCGAATCTGGTCAAGGCGGGGCATGACGTCCACGCCTTCGACCTCGCCGAAGCGGCGCTAGAGCGCGCGAAGGAAAACGGCTGCACCACTTACACGTCGGTGAAGGAAGCAGTGCAGGGCGCGGATGCCGTCGTCTCGATGCTGCCCAACGGCGCCATCGTGAAGTCGGTCTACACCGCCGACGTGATCGGCCATGCGCCGACTTCTGCGCTTCTGCTCGATTGCTCGACCATCGACGTCGCCACGGCGCGCGAAGTGGCTTCGCTGGCGGCAGCGGCGGGTTACGCCATGGTTGATGCGCCGGTTTCGGGCGGCATCGCGGCGGCCAATGGCGGCACGCTGACGTTCATGGTCGGCGGCAGCGCAGATGCCTTCGCGCGCGGCGAGCCGATTCTCGCGGCAATGGGCAAAGCCGTGATCCATGCGGGTGATAGCGGCGCAGGCCAGGCAGCCAAGATCTGCAACAACATGCTGCTCGGCGCCTCGATGGTCGCGACCTGCGAAACCTTCGCTATGGCGGAAAAGCTGGGCCTCGATCTGCAAACCTTCTTCGATATCTCCAGCAAGGCTTCGGGCCAGTGCTGGTCGATGACGAGCTATTGCCCCGTCCCCGGCGTCGGCCCCGCGACCCCTGCGGACAACGGCTATCAGGGCGGCTTTGCCACCGCGCTGATGCTCAAGGACCTGAAGCTGGCGATGGAAGCGGCGAAGACAGCCGGCGCCAATGTGCCGATGGGTGCGCGGGCGGAAGAGCTTTATGCGGCGTTTGCCGATGGCGGCAACGGCGGGCTCGATTTCTCAGCGATCATCAAGACCCTTTGACAACCGGCACGGGGCCAGCCGATCGGCAGGCCCCGTTCTTGCTTGAAAATGGTTCATGATGCCGTTGCAGGATTGAGCTGGAGCGCCCAGACCTTCCCCTGGCTCCTGCTGCTGGGGCCTCGCCCGGTGTATTTTGCCTGACTTGATCCGGGCTTCCACCGGCGTAAGACTTTGCAAAACCAGAAGAGAGGGTGCGCCGCCATGTCTGACAACGAAATCCTCGAAGTCCGCCGCAGCGGCGTGCGGGTCGATCTCACGCTCAATCGGCCGCAGCAGTACAACGCGCTCAGCGAAGATCTGCTCGCTGCGCTCAAGACCGAACTGGAAAGCCTCGCCGCCGATCCCACGGTCAGCTGCGTGGTCCTTTCCGGCGCGGGCAAGGCGTTCTGCGCCGGGCATGACTTGCGGCAAATGCATGGCCAGCGCCGCCTCGATTACTACCGCTCGCTGTTCGCCGCCTGCGCCGATGTGATGGAAGCCATCGTCGCGCTGCCGGTCCCGGTCATCGCCCGCGTTCACGGCATCGCCACCGCCGCGGGCTGCCAGCTGGTCGGCGCCTGCGATCTCGCCATCGCCAGCCAGGACGCGCGCTTTGCCGTCTCGGGCATCAATGTCGGCTTGTTCTGCTCCACTCCGGCGGTGGCGCTCACGCGCAACGTGCCCGCCAAGCCCGCGTTCGAGATGCTCGTCACCGGCGAATTCATCAGCGCGCAAACGGCTGAAAGCTGGGGCCTTATCAACCACGCCGTGCCTGCGGATCAGCTCGACGCCGAGATTGACACGCTGGCCGCCACCATAGCGGCCAAGAGCCCGGATGCCGTCCGCCGGGGCAAGGCGCTGTTCTATGCCCAGCGCGAAGTGCACCGCGCCGAAGCCTATACCCTCGCCGCCGAAGTCATGGCGCAGAACATGATGGACGACAACACGGCGGAAGGGATCGAGGCCTTTCTGGAAAAGCGCGCGCCAGTCTGGCGATAAGCGCGCGGCGCAGTGGCCGCGCGCCTCGCGTTCCTTAACTCTTCATCCCTGCCGTGATCCGCTGGGTTTCCGCCCGCGTCGAATCCGGCCCGGTGTTGCGCTTGTAGATCCCGCCCTGGCCAGCGGCGCGATTGAACAGGTCCGGTCCGCCTTCCGGCTGCGCAAGGCCGAACAGCGGAAACAGGCCAGGATGCCGCCCAAGACCGCCGTAAAGATCAAGGCAGCGCTCGATCCAGTCGCGCAGCGGATCGTCCTGCGCCAAAACCGGCGTTTTGCACACCGATGCGGTGAACAGAACGCCGCCCAGGATGCGGTAATCCGCATAGTTGGGCGTATCGCCGCCCAGCCACTGGCTCTGCCCCAGCGCGGCGCGCAGCGGCTCCAGCGCAGCGGAAATCTTCGGTAGCCGCTCCTCGCGCCCGGCCTGCACCTCTTCCAGTTTGCGCCCCAGCATCTTCTCGCGGCTGTGGGTCACGTATTCGTGGTCCTGCGGCAGCGAAAGATCGCGGTAATCCGCGCAGAAGCAGAACATCCACGGGCCGACAGCGGCATTCCAGAACCAGTGATCGAGCGCCTTCAAAGTGGCGGCGACCGAGGGATGCGGGATCAGCGCGGGCCGATCAGGATACTTGGCATCAAGGTATTCGATAATCCCCCAGCTATCGAGCACCCATTCGCCATCGTCGACGATGGCCGGGAGCCGCTCGGTCTTGCCGCCGGTGCGCTCCAGGATGCCGGTAAACCCGCCGGGCACCACATCCAGCTCGAAGCCCTTGTGCTTCAAGGCATATTTGGTTGCCCATACGAACGGACTGATCGTCGCCCCCGTGCTGAGCGCAAGGTCGTAGAACGTGATCGTGTTGTTGGCGGCCATGGGAATCCTCTCGCTTCTGGTTGCGCCCAATTTGCCAGATATTGTTAGCAACACAAACTAATTTCGCGATCCTTTGCGCCCACGAAAAAGCGCCGGCCTCATCGGGAGAGACCGGCGCTTCCTCTGCCCGGGTTGCCCCGAACGGATCTTACTTCCGCGTGCGCCAGCCTTCGGCATAGTTGTCGCGCGCCGCCGCCACATAGGGCACAGGTGCCACCACCGCCTTGATTTCGGTTTGCACGTGCGGCTCCACGGTGGGCTTCGAAGTGCCGCCATCAGGCTCGCCCCACAGCAGCGAGACTTCGGTGCCCGGCGCGCTGAAGCCCGGCTCCATCATCGCCAGCGTCAGGAACTTGCCCTCGTTCGCGGTGTAGCCGATCCAGGTGGATAGGCCGACCATCTTGCCCCCGCTCAGTACCTGATCAAACGGGTGCATGGCGTACACCGAGCTCGGATATTCCATGAACTTCGCGCGTTCGCCCTGCGACAGCGCCGACGACTGCACGCGCATCACGTCCTCGTTGTCGAGCGCCAGCGTGACCTTGGTGCGGTGGTTCCCCGCCGCCGCCATCTTTTCCAGCGCGGCGCGGCCGATGAACTCATGGTCGAACTTCACGAACGGCCCGTAACCCAGATCCCACGGCGTGGTGTAATAGCCCTCGACCGTCTCAGGCACCCAGCTGCCGCCAATCGAGCACTTCGCTTCATAGGAATTGGCGGTGAGCCATGCGCGATAAGGGGCCAGTGCCTCGCCGGTGTAGATCGCGGGGAAGGGGGAGGGGATCCAGCCCGATTCCAGCGTGTTGGACGAATAGGCCCGGCCGCCGACCAGCGCCATGCCGAACTCCTTGCCCGCCTCGACCAGCGCGGCATGGACCGCGCCGTAGTCTTCCCAGGGACCGAAAAGCTCGAAGCCGGGCTGCCCCGCCATGCCGTGGCGCAGCGCGCGCACGTCCTTGCCGCCGATGGTCATGCGGCACATGTGGAAGAACTTGAGTTCGGGCGGAGTCTTGCCCGTGGCCTTCTCGATGATCTTCATCGCGTTGGGGCCCTGCACCTGGAAGCGCCATGAATTGCGCTTGCCATCGCTGCGCATCGCCCAGCGTTCGTCGCGCTCCACGGTCACGTTCCAGTTGCCGGTGGCGGCGTGGTATTCCACCCACTCGATCGTCGGCGCGCGGCCGACGAGGTTGAAGTGGTTCTCATCCAGATAGAACAGGATCACGTCGCCAATCACATAGCCATCGGGCGTGACGGGAACGAATTGCTTGGCGCGGTCCGGCTGGAAGTTCTTGAAGCTGTTGATGCCCAGATGCTCGAGCATGGCGAAGGCATCGGGGCCTTTCACCGCCAGATCGACCATGTGGTACGACTGGTTATAGAGCACAGCCGTGTGCCCCCAGGCCCACTGCTCGGCCCGCCAGTTGGAATATTCCGCCGGGACACCGGGATAGACGTTCGGACCAACTTGCTGATTGCGCAGAAAATGGACCAGATCAGGCTGGGCGCCGATCACGGTTTGAAGCGATTGGGTCATGGCAGGGCTCTCCCGGAATGCGGATTTCACGAGTCCCTATGGCGTAATTTCATCCGGCTGAAAAGTTCAGTTATGTGAAATAGCGAAAAAAGTTGTGCTCGTGCCGAACATGGCGTTTCAACACCTCGTCACCCTGAACTTGGTTCAGGGTCCATCTCTCCTCGCAGCGCAGTGCCTGCCAAACGGGAGCTTGCCGCGCGGTCTGGGTTTCCAACGCAAGCCACCGTAAGTGCGGCAAGATGGACCCTGAACCAAGTTCAGGGTCCATCTTGCCGGGCGATGTCCTACGCCCCAAACGCAAAAGGCCGGCCCAAACGGACCGGCCTTTTGGCTAACCTTGCGGCTGAGTTCAGCCCTCGACGTGCTCTGCCAGCACCGTGAGGCCCTTTTCGCTCACTTCGGCAAAGCCGCCGACGATCTGGATATCTTCAGGCGCGGCGCCCGCGCTGCGATAGACGCGAAGCGCGCCGTCCTGCACCGTCGACATGAACGGCGCGTGGCCTTCCAGCACGCCGAAGTTGCCTTCCGAGCCGGGGACTTCGACCATGAAGACCTCTTCCGAACGGACGAGGCGGGCCGGGGTGACGAGTTCGAAGTGCAGGGACATGAGCAGTTCCTAAGGCCCGCCCTCCCACAAGGAGAGCGGGCGTTTCGAGATCAGGCTTCTTCGGCCAGCTTCTTGGCCTTGGCGATCACATCATCGATGCCGCCGACCATGTAGAACGCGCTTTCCGGCAGGTGGTCGTATTCGCCGTCAACCACCGCCTTGAACGAGCGGACGGTATCTTCGACCTGCACGAACTTGCCCGAGATGCCGGTGAAAACTTCGGCCACGTGGAACGGCTGCGAAAGGAAGCGCTGGATCTTGCGCGCGCGCGCCACGATCAGCTTATCTTCTTCCGAAAGCTCGTCCATGCCGAGAATGGCGATGATGTCCTGCAGCGACTTGTACTTCTGCAGGGTTTCCTGAACGCGGCGAGCGGTTTCGTAGTGCTCCTGGCCGACGACGGCCGGGGTCAGCACGCGGCTGGTCGAGTCGAGCGGATCCACCGCCGGATAGATGCCGAGTTCCGAGATCGCGCGGTTCAGCGTGGTCGTTGCGTCCAAGTGGGCGAACGAGGCAGCCGGCGCCGGGTCGGTAAGATCGTCCGCGGGAACGTAGATCGCCTGCACCGAGGTGATCGAACCCTTGGTGGTCGAGGTGATGCGCTCCTGCAGCTTGCCCATGTCGGTCGCCAGCGTCGGCTGGTAGCCCACGGCCGAAGGAATACGGCCGAGCAGCGCCGACACTTCCGAACCCGCCTGCGTGAAGCGGAAGATGTT
>JAIXYF010000227.1 GCA_027490345.1 Novosphingobium sp. | reverse complement strand
CGCTCCGCCATGCCGGGCTGCTTGCCCGCAAACCGGCTCCGCGCCTGCTGGTAACGCTCACCACTCGCCTTGTTCCGTGGGGAGACCGCTGATGCGCCGCGCGCTTTCAACCAGTGCCTCGCTCCTCGCAGTGGCTGTGATGCTGGCCGCCGCGCCGCCGAGATCTGCCCACGCCCAGTCGTTCAATGCCACCGGCAGCATCATTGCCGGGTCGGGCGTGATCGATGTCACGATCCCGGGACAGACGACCGTCACGCTCAACTCTGCGGCCACGGTGATCAACTGGAACACCAACGAAGCGGCCGGCAGCGGACCGATTATTTTCCAGCCCTTGGGGACCACCGCCACGTATGTGAACGGCACGGTGGGTGATTTTGCGGTGCTCAACAGGATCCTGCCCAATGACACGGCGCGTCCGGCGCAGTTCAACGGCACGGTGATTTCTCAGTTGCAGAATGCAGCGACCGGGGTGACCACGCGCGGCGGCACGCTGTTCTTCTATAGCCCGGCGGGGATACTCGTCGGGCCGACCGGCGTTTTCAATGTCGGCAATCTGGCGCTGACGGCGTCGGACCTCCTGTTCGATCCGTCCTCGGGATCGTTCGGCACGGGTGATACATATGTGTTCCAGCCGGCAAACGCGGGCAGCCGGGTGGAAGTTCGCCCCGGCGCGCAGATCACCGCCGGGCCCAACAACGCCTATGTGGCGCTGGTCGCGCCCCGCGTGATCCAATCGGGCACGATCACGGTCGATGGCTCTGCCGTGATCGTGGCGGCGGATGCCTCGACCATCACGTTCCGCCCGAACGGTCTGTTCGATATCCAGATCGATCAGGGCACGAGCTCGACCGGGCAGGTGGTCAACAATACGGGCACGATCACCGGTCCGGCAGGCAACGCGGCTGCGGCGCACCGGGTCTATTTCGTTGCAGTGCCGCGCAACGATGCGATCACCATGGCCATCCGCAGCGGCAGCACGCTGGGCTTTGATGTGGCCGGTGCAGCCGATGTTGATGGCAATGCCATCGTGCTTTCGGCGGGGTATGATGTCACCAATGGCGAGATCGGCGCCACGCGGTCTTCCGCCAGCGCGCCTGTGGCCTCAACGCTGGCGATCGGGGCGATCACCGCGACTTCGCAAGTGACCGGACAGGCCACCGGAACCGCCTCGCTCAGCGTGCAGGCCGCGCAGGCCAGCGATTTTGCTTCGAACGTCAGCCTCGCAGGCGTGCAGGATCCGGGAGCCGAGACGGCAGATTCTGCCTTTGTCACTGTTTCGGGCGTGGGTTCCACGCTCGATATCGCAGGCGATCTGACGGTCCGTTCGCTCGATGCCGGCTTCGTCTTCGCCAATACGCCGACCGACAGCACGCCTGCGCAAGTCACTGTCAGCCGGGGCCGGATGACAGTGCAGGGCAGCGTGACAGTCGATGCCAGCCGCACCGGCTTTGCCGGAAACGATGTGACCGGCGGCCAAGCGTCGCTGGTGGTCTCCAACGGCGGGACGGCAGCGGCCGGGCGCGATCTCGTGCTCACTGCCGATGGCTTGGGCGAGGAGACGGGCGGGGCGGCGAGTGGCGTTACAGGATCGGGCACTGGCGGCCGGGCATCGCTGCTGGTTCAGACCGGCGGAACCGTGGCGGTCACCGGCAATGCGGCGGTCCGCGCGCGCGGGTTTGGCGGAGAAGCGCTCGATGGCGGCTTGATCGGCGGCGATGGAACCGGCGGTAGGGCGCTGGTCGAAGGTCTGGTTGGCGGCGGCACGATCACGGTGGTCGGCACGCTGGGCGTGCGGGCCGGGGGCACGGGCGCGGAGGGCTCCAATTGCTTCTCTTCCTGCGCGGTGGAGGGCGGCGTGGGCACGGGCGGCGAAGCGCTGCTGAATCTGACCCCGGAGATGAACGTCACCGTCACGCAGGCGATTACGGTCGATGCGGCCGGCAGGGGCGGGAATGCCCTTCCCGATGATGGACTGGGCGGCGGGCTGGGCCTGGGCGGCGGGGCGCTTGTTCAGTCGAACGGCGGCAACCTGATCGCACGAGGGGCCCTCACCATCGATGCCAGCGGCATTGGCGGAGCCGGGGCGCTGGATGATTTTGGCGTATCGGGCAGCACCGGAACCGGCGGGCTGGGCGGCGAGGGGATTGGTGGCATCGCCAGCCTTGCTGCTGGTGAAGGCGCGGCGCTAGGCGGTGGCGGATCGATTGCGGTGACCGGCGCAGCACGCGTGCTGGCCGCCGGCATCGGCGGGCAGGGCGGCACGGGCGGCAATGGCACAGGCGGCCTTGCGGCAGTCAGCGCGGCGCAAGGTTCGGTCAGCGGGGCATCGCTTGGCGTGGAGGCCTATGGCACTGGTGGTGCGAGCGCGAGCGGCGGCAATGCGGGGGCCGGACTGGGCGGCGCGGCCGATGTCATCGCCTACAGCGCGCTAGAGGGCAGCGCGAGTGTCACGTTTGCGGGCACGACTATCAGTGCCGAGGGCACGGGCGGCGCCGGCAGTACGCCTGCTCTTTCTGCAACCGCAGGAAGCGCGGGCGGCAGCGGCACGGGCGGACAGGCCCGCGTGCTGGCCGAAGCCGGCAACGGAGTGCTCAGCCTTGGCGGCCTTTCGCTTACGGCGAATGGCAGGGGCGGAGCCGGAGGTGCCGGTGGTAGCGATGTCAGCCTTGGTCCGGGCGGCGCTGGCGGCCTAGGCGGCGCGGGGCTGGGCGGCTCTGTCGAACTTGGGGTGGTAAGCGGGCTTGCCACCGGCGCGGCGGCCAGCGGCTCCGCCAGCTTCGGGGCAACCACGGCCAGCGCCAGCGCAACCGGCGGGCTGGGCGGTGCGGGCGGCATTGGCGGTACCCCCGGCGCGGCGGCGGCGGGCGGATCGGCCACGGGCGGCCGGAGCAGCCTGACCGTGCAAGGCGGCGCCGTGACCTTTAGCGCGGCGGCAACCATCGAGGCCAGTGCGCTAGGCGGCTCTGGCGGCGCGGGAACCGGCGGCGGCGGAGCGGCCACGACCGGCGGTTCCGGGCTTGGCACCCAGCTCATCGTGGAAGGCGGCAGCCTGACAGGCACCACCCTGCAGCTGCGTACCTTTGCAGAGGGCGGCAAAGGCGGCGGCGACGGTGCCGCGACCGTGCTCGATCAGCCGCTACGCTTCCAGCAGAATGGCGGCTCGATCAGTGCAGGCCAGCTGACATTCCAGTCAACCGGCACGGCAGCGCCTGGCGCGCTGCCTTCGCTGATCGCGCTGGCAGGCGGGGATACCACGCTGACCGGCGACTTCGTGTTCGAGACGCCGGGCACGCTTTCAGCCACGCTTGACGGCGCCAACTTGCGCAGTGTGAATGCCTCCATTTCCGCGCGGGATTGGCTGCCTGGCGCCGTACCGCTGGGGGTGCCGGGAACCTTGTTCGGCTCGGGCACCGTGTCGCTGCTGTCGGACGGCGATATCTTCGGGAACCTCTCGGTAGACAGCGGCGGCGCGCTGGCCATTTTCGCCGCGGGCCGCGTCCGGCTCGATAACCTCACGTCGCTGGCAGACATCACGGTGACGGCTGGAACCAGCGTTGCGCTCGGCGCCATACGCGCTGGTGGCGGCGCTGCGGTTGATGCACCGGGCAATGTCACAGTCGGCAACGTAGTCGCTGGTGATGTGGCCGTGCTGCTATCCAGTGCGGCACTGGCAAGCGGCTCGGTCACGGCCGGGCAGGATGTTGTGTTGAACGGCGTGACCAGCATTGCCGCAGGCGGCGTCTTGCAGGCGGGCGCCAGCGTGCAGTTGAACTCCGATGGCGCGATTTCCGCTGGTTCGGTTTCGGCGGGTCTTGTCAGTCCTTCGGTTACGCCCGGCGCGGCCTATGGCATCATCGCGTCCAGCCTGGGCGATCTGACACTGGGCGATCTTGACGCTGCGCATGATATCACCCTGTTTACGCCGGGTACGGTAACGACTGGCGCGATTTCGGGCCGCGAAGTGTCCGTGCTGGCGGGCGGCGCGCAGTCCCTTGCTGCCATCGCCGCACAAGGCCGGGTGCTGCTGGCTGACTATGCGATGACCCCGATCGGCGGCGATCCGCTTGCAGGCTATGATCTGGATGCGCTGCTGACGGCTGCGCCGATTGCGGCCACCGGATCAATCGGTGTGGCGGGGGCGATCACCGCCGGTGCGCTCGTCGCGCGATCGGTGGGCGGCGTTTCGCTTGGGGATGTCACCACCACGCTCGTGCCTGGCGCCAATGGCGCCATCGATGTTCGCGCCGGAACGGCCCTGCGCGCCGGTGTGTTTGCGGCAGAAGGCCGGATCGATCTGCGCTCCGGTGCGGCGATGGACCTCACTTCAGCCAGCGCAGACGATGTCCTTTTGCTGACCGGCGGCGGGCCGATCACCACCGGCAATCTGGCGGGCGGCGCCGGGGTCACCGTCGACGGGCTTGGCGCCGTCACGGCGGGCAATGTCACGTCCAGCGCTGGCGGCTTTGCCACCACCGTCACGGCGGGCGGCGCGCTTTCGCTAGGGTCATTGTCCGGCAATGATGGCCTTGTCACGCTGGGTGCTGGCGGTGTCCTGATTGCAGGCAATATCGCGGGCGGCACCATTGCGGTGACGGGCAACGATGCCGTCACGCTCGGCGGCGTCACTTCGCTGACAGGCGGGATCACGGTCAATGCCATCAACGCGGTCCAGACCGCGGCCATTGCCAGCGGCGGCGCGGTCGCGTTGTCTAGCGCGCTTGGCGGCGTTTCGGCCGGCACGGTCGGTTCACTGGCAAGCAGCATCGGGATCACTGCTGGCGGCGCGGTCCTGGTAGATGCGGTGCAGGCAGCGGGCGGGATCGCGGTTAACGCCGGGGCGGCCATCACCTTGGTATCGGGCCTGGCAGGTTCCGGCGATCTGGCGCTCGTGGCCGATGGTGATGTCATCACCGGCAATCTGGCTGCGACCACAGGCCGAGTGCTGGTGACAGCGGGCAGTGCGGCGGCGCTTGGCGATCTGGCGGGCAGCGCCTCTGCGGGAATTGCGGCGCTGGAGGTTTCCGCCGGCACGGGCCTGTCGCTTGGTGACGCGGCAACGCTTGGCGGCGGCATCCAGCTGCTTGCGGGCACGGGGCTATCGGCCGGTGATCTTGCAGCCAGCGGCGGAGCCGTTTCGCTGTTCGCAGGCGGCGGGCTTCTGGCCGGAAGCCTGTCTGGAACATCGGTCTCTGCAACAGCGGGGACAAGCCTTGGTACGGGCGCCGTGACCGCGAGCAGCGGTACGATCTCGCTGGCGGCGACAGGGGCGCTGACCGGCGCGGCGATGGCGGCCACGGGTTCGATCGTGCTCAGCAGCACGGGCGGTGATATGGCGGTGGGCAATCTGGCATCGGCCGGCAGTACGGTGAGCCTCGGGGCAGGCGGCAGCGCGCGTGCGGGCGTGGTCGAGGCTGCCAGTGGGATAACGCTGGGCGCAGCGACAAGCCTCGATCTTGTGTCGGCCCGAACCACTGCCGGCAACATGTCGCTGCAGGCGGGCACGAATCTTGCGGCTGGGAATCTGACCGCCACAGCCGGGCAGGTGCGGGCCACGGCGGGCGGTGCGCTCTTACTGGCCGATGTGGTCGCGGGCGGCCTTGCCGGAGCTAGCGGGATCACGGCGTCTGCGGGAACCACGCTCATGCTTGGCAATGCGCGGGCTGGGGCGGGCACGCTCGATCTGGCCAGCGTGGGCGCGCTCACGGCTGGTGATCTGGCGGGTGCTGGCGGGATCAGCGTTGCGGGGCAGGGCGCGGTGACGACGGGGCTGGTCAGTTCGACTGGCGGTGGCGCGGCGCTGGCAGCGGCGGGCAATCTGGTGACAGGCGCGGTGACGGCGTCGGGTCCGGTTTCGTTGACAAGCAGCGGCGGCGCGCTGACCTCTGGCGCGGTGACATCGGCAACCGGCGCGGTGTCGCTGGAGGCACGCGGTGCGCTCGCGGCGGGCGCGGTTTTGGCGGCCAGCGGCATGACGGCCACGGCGGGCGGCAATCTGGACCTTGTTTCCGCCGCGAGCACGGCGGGCGATGTGGTGCTTTCGGCCACGGGCGATCTTCTGGCGGGCGATCTTGTGGCCAGCGGCGGGCGGCTGCTGGTCTCGGCGGGCGGATCGGCGGCGCTGGGCGCTCTGACAGCAGCGGGGCAGGCGGGCGCGGTTGGCCTGCGCGTTTCGACCGGTACGGCGCTCACGCTGGGCGATGCGGCGAGCGCGGCGGGCGAGCTGCGCTTGGTGAGCG
>JAIXYF010000198.1 GCA_027490345.1 Novosphingobium sp. | reverse complement strand
TTCGGCCATCTCGTCGGCCGCCGGCTGCATCAGCGGGCAGTGGAAGGGCGCGGAGACGGGCAGCAGCATGGCGCGCTTGATCCCGTGGTCCTTCACGGCGGCGATGGCGCGCTCGATCGCGGCGGTGTGGCCCGAAAGCACGACCTGACCGGGCGCGTTGTCGTTGGCGACGGTGCAGACGTCTTGGCCAATTGGGCCCTGCGCGGCGGCTTCGGCAAGGGCAGCCGCCTGATCGATCTCTGCGCCGAGCAGCGCGCACATCGCGCCTTCACCCACCGGTACGGCGGCCTGCATGGCAGACCCGCGCAGGCGCAGCAGGCGGGCGGTATCGGCAAGGCTGAACGCGCCTGCGGCGCACAGCGCGGTATATTCGCCCAGGCTATGGCCCGCCACGAACTGCGCCTTTTCAGCCAGAACAAGGCCGCATTCCTTTTCCAGCACGCGCAGCACGGCGATGGCATTAGCCATGATCGCGGGCTGGGCATTGGCGGTGAGCGTCAGTTCATCTTCCGGCCCATGGGCCATCAGGGCAAACAGCTTGTGGCCCAGCGCGTCGTCGACTTCCTCGAACACTTCGCGCGCGGCGGCGCTGGCGGCGGCAAGTTCTGCCCCCATGCCCAGCTTCTGGCTGCCCTGCCCCGGAAAAACGAATGCCCGCATCAACACACTCCTGCTGTGAAGCAGCGCGCCTAGTGATTCGCGGGAGGCGCCTCAAGCCCGAATGCGACAATCTTGTTATCAATATCGTGGCCGATGTCGGCCCGGCCCAGAAAGGGAATGCCGCTGCGCGCGCACCAATCACGCGCAATGGCCTCAGCGTCGGCGCCGAAGGGCACGTCGTTTTCGGGCACTTCACTGATCCGGCCAAGGCGCAGGCCTGCCACACCGCGCAAGTGTGCGGTGATGTGGAACAACAGCCGGTCCACCGCATAAAGGTGTTCCGAGACTTCCTCGACCAGCACCACATGGCCGGTCAGATCGGGCATCAGCGGCGTGCCGCACAGCATGGCCAGCGTGGTCAAATTGAAGGCAGCGCGCGGATGGCCATCGCCCGATGCCTCGGCGCCGGAGCGGTCTCCGGCGAGCCAGCGCAACGACCGGCGCACCGCCTCTGCCCCGCCTTCGCGCCGGATATCGCCGGGCATTGGCGCGTGCACGGACTGACCGATCCGCGCGCGGTAGAGCGCGGCCAGCAGATAGCCAGTATCGGAATAGCCGAGATAGGCCTTGGTGCGGGCAGCCTCACCCAGTCCAGCGATGGCGGCCGCGGCGATGCGGTTCGAGCCATAACCGCCGCGCGCAAACCAGACCGCATCGAACGCGGGATCATTGGCGCATTCCAGCAAGGCGGAAAGGCGCAGGGCGTCGGCTCCGGCAAAATGCCCGGCCTGGGCAAAGCACTGCGGATGAAACACGAGTTCGGTGCCAGGCATCTCGGCCGCCAGCGCGCTGACCGCTGCGGCATCGTCGGGGTTGATCGGGCGAGCGGGGGCGCAGATCGCTATGCGAAAAAATGGGCGAAAGGATGGGCTGGGCATAGCGCTTCCTAACCCGGTTGCGCTTGGGCACAAGGGCGCATACCGCAGCGCGCATGAGCATGGACGGCACGGCGGCGCTGACCGCACAACCCTGGTTCTTTTGCGGCATCGGCGGCTCGGGCATGCTGCCGCTGGCACTGATCCTGCGCGGCAAGGGGGCGAGCATCGCGGGATCGGACCGCAGCCGGGATCAGGGCCGCTCGCCCGAAAAATTCGCATGGCTGGAAAGCCTGGGGTTCGTCCTGCACCCGCAGGATGGCAGCGGCATCACGTCATCGCAGCAGATCCTCGTTGCTTCGGCCGCGGTGGAGGATACGGTGCCGGAAATGGTGCGCGCGGGCCAGCTGGGGTGCCAGCGGATGCGCCGGGCAGAACTACTGGCCGCGCTGTTCAATGCAGCGCCAACCAGCATTGCGGTGGGCGGCACGAGCGGCAAATCGACCGTGACGGGCATGCTCGGGTGGATCCTCACCGCGTGCGGAAGCGATCCCACGATCATGAACGGCGCGGTGATGAAGAACTTCGTGCGCCCCGACGCGCCGTTTGCCAGCGCGCGGGTGGGCCACGCTGCTAGTCCATTTATATCCGAAGTGGACGAAAGCGACGGGTCGATCGCGGCCTATCGCCCCACCATCGCGGTGCTCAACAACGTGAGCCTTGACCACAAGAGCCTTGAAGAACTGCGCAGCCTGTTTGGTGATTTTCTGGCGCGGGCGCAAACCGCAGTGATCAACCTTGACGACGCCGAAAGCGCCGCCCTGGCCGCAAGGGCGCAGGCTGGCACGCTTACTTTCGGCATAGACAGCCACGAGGCGCGGTTTGGCGTGGCCGCCGCCAGTATTACCGAATCGCCCCTCGGTATATCCGCAAGAGTGGAGGACCGCCGAACGGGCGATTCGCATGATCTTGCGCTGGCGGTGCCGGGGCGGCACAATCTTTCCAACGCGCTGGCCGCGCTGGCCGGGGCCCATGCCGCAGGCGTGCCGCTGGCAGACGCGGTGCAGGCGCTGGGCGATTATGCGGGCCTTGCGCGGCGGTTCGACGTTTTGGGCACCAGCCGCTCGGGCATCACGGTGATCGATGATTTCGGGCACAATCCGGAAAAGGTGGCGGCTACGCTGACCACGCTGAAAGCGCATCCGGGCCGGGTGATCGCCTTCTTCCAGCCCCATGGCTATGGCCCGCTGCGCCAGATGGGGGCCGAACTGGCCGAAGTGCTGGCCAGCCGCCTTGACCCCGCAGACCGCACGATCCTGTGCGATCCGGTCTATTTCGGCGGCACGGTCGACCGCTCGGTGGGGAGCGAGCGCATTGCGGCGCTGGTGCGCGCGCATGGCGGCCAGGCGGAGCACATCCCTGCGCGCAGCGATTGCGCCGCGCGCATGGCCGAACTGGCACAGCCGGGTGACCGCATCGTGATCATGGGCGCACGGGATGACACGCTCTCGGTCTTTGCGCGCGAACTGCTGGCCCGGCTGCCCTGAAACGGCAGGCCGGGCTGCCAGTTCAACCGATTGAACCTATGGCATCAAGCAAATTGGTCGTGAGGCGCAGACCCCGTGTCGTCAGGCTGACATAGCGGCGGCGGGCATCTTCCTGATCGGCCACGCGCACGATCAGGCCTTCGCGTTCAAGACGCGCAATCCAGCGCAGCACGGTGGTCGAAGGCAAGCCCGCCCCGGCACAAACGCTAGAAACCTGAAGCGCGGTGCGGGTCTTGCGGGCGATGAACAGATCGAGCAGGATATCCCAGCCCGGTTCCCCGAAAAGGCCCTTCACCGAGCTCGCTGCATCACGGCGGCGGCGCGCTTCATACAGCAGCTTGGCGATACGGAGGGTTTCCGCATCCAAGTCGACATGCCCGTCCAAAACCAACTCCTAGCCTTCAAGGAAACCCTGGCCAAAGACCTCGCCGACCCCGCCGCTGGGCTACCGAACGCCGTTTAGATAAGATTCGCGCGGGCAACTGCCGAATGCGCGACCTAAGGGATTCATGATTATGTAACTGTCATTCTGGCGAGATATGTAACCATTTTGCGCATTATTGGTAAGCCCGCGGGACAGGAATTTAGTCCGAAGCGGTTACAACTTTAGTTACGAGCTATACGCAAACCACGACGAGGTCTTGACATTCACCCCGGTCAGTTGGTTGCCCCTTGGCAGAAACCGCCGCCCGCGCCATCACTCATGCCATGTTCAAAGCCAAGCGCACCACAGCAGATCAGGATGCCGCCATGCTGGCAAAGGTGGGCGAACGCGTCCGCGCGCGGCTTGATGCCGATCCCAGCGCCTATCGCCTGCCGGTCGATGCCATCGAGATCTACGGCGTGGCGAATTTCTTCACGGCCGAGGAATGCGCGCGGCTGATCAGGCTAGTCGATGCGGTCGCGCGGCCCTCTCCCACGTATCATGGCAATGCCGACAGCGGGCGGACAAGCTACAGCGGCGATGTCGATCCCGAGGATCCCTTCATCCGGATGCTGGAGCGGCGGATCGACGATCTGATGGGCATCGAGCACGCGCATGGCGAAGTGATCCAGGGCCAGCGCTATGAACCGGGCCAGCAATTCCGCGCGCATTTTGATTACTTCGATACCGCCGCAAGCTATTGGCCGACCGAGCAGGGCCGCGGCGGGCAGCGCACATGGACGGCGATGGGCTATCTCTCGCCCGTGGAAGCGGGCGGCGCGACCGAATTTCCCAAAGTGCCGATCTCGGTTCCGCCGCAGCCCGGCGCGCTGCTGGTGTGGAACAACATGGCCCGTGACGGGAAGCCCAACCCCCTGACGATGCACGCCGGAATGCCAGTGGAGCGCGGCACGAAGTATATCGTGACGAAGTGGTACCGCGCGCGGCCCTGGTTTTAGAGGCTAGTCCGAAATCGCCCCTCTCCGTCGCTCCGTGTCAAGCACCGGGCGACGAGGATGAAATGTCAGCCTGGGGGCATCCGAGCAGAAGCGGACGCCGCTTCCGCTCGCTCACTCCGCCGGCAGTTCCACGCCCTCCAGCGCTTCCGCGATCAGCCGTCGTGTCCCCGCGATCCCGTAGAGCGCGATGAAGCTGCCCATGCGGGGGCCTTGGGCCGAGCCGAGCAGCGTTTCGTAAAGCGCCTTGAACCAATCCCGCAGCGCGCCAATGCCGTAGTGCGGGTCTTTGCCGATTTCGTAGACCATGGTCTGAAGGTCTTCGGCGCTGGCGCTGTCATCCGTCGCGGCGAGTTCGGCGTCGAGTGCGGCAAGGGCTGCGGCCTCGTTCGGTTCGGGCTTGCGGCGCTTCAGCGTGGGGGCGACGAAATCGCGGTTGTATGCCAGAGCAGACGTAACCAGCGTATCGAGCGCAGGGTGCGCGGCGGGATCGGCATCCGCGACGTAGTTGGCGAGGTACGACCACACTTGCGCGCGCGTCGCCTGCGCGCCCAGCACGCCGACGAGATTGAGCAGCAGGCCGTAGGTGACGGGGAGCGTATCGCCATCTCCGCCATGGTAGCCATTGGCGCGCAGCAGGTGCCACACCGGGTTGCCGAGCTGCTGTTCGATGGGCTGGCTGGGCAGCTTCTCGCGGAACTGCCAGTATTCATCGACCGCGCGCGGGATGATCCCGGCGTGGAGCGACTTGGCGCTCTTGGGTTCGCGGAACAGGTAAAAGCCGAGGCTTTCCTCGCTGCCGTATTCCAGCCACTGCTCGATGGTGAGGCCGTTGCCCTTGGACTTGGAGATCTTCTCGCCGTTCTCATCGAGGAACAGCTCGTAGATCAGGCCTTCGGGGCGCTTGCCGCCGAGGACTTGCGTGATGCGGGCCGACTGGGTGACGCTGTCGGTCAGGTCCTTGCCGCACATCTCATAGTCGACGCCGAGCGCGCACCAGCGCATGGCCCAATCGACTTTCCATTGCAGCTTGGACTTGCCGCCGAGGATCGACTGGACGACCATTTCGCCCTGATCCTCGAAGCGCACGAGGCCCGCCTGCGCATCGACGACTTCGATTGGCACTTGCAGCACTTCGCCAGTTTTCTCGCTAATCGGCAGGACCGGCGAATACGTGCGGCGGCGCTCTTCGCGCAAGGTGGGCAGCATGATGGCCATGATCGCGTCGTACTTGGCGAGGACGTTCTTCAGCGCCTCGTCGAAACCGCCCGAATTGTAGCGGTCGCTCGCGGAAACGAATTCGTACTCGAAACCGAACTGATCGAGGAACGCGCAGAGCATCGCGTTGTTGTGGTGCGCGAAGCTTTCGTGCGTGCCGAAGGGATCGGGAATGCGGGTGAGCGGATGGCCCAGCTTTTCGGCCAGAACAGCCTTGTTCGGCACGTTGTCCGGCACCTTGCGCAAGCCGTCCATGTCGTCTGAAAAGGCAACAAGGCGCGTGGGATGGCCGCCCGTCAGCGTTTCATAGGCGCGGCGCACTAGCGTGGTGCGCAGCACTTCCTGAAACGTGCCGATATGCGGCAGGCCCGAGGGGCCGTAGCCGGTTTCGAACAAGACCGGGACGAGATCACCGTTCGCATCGCGCTTGCCGCCGGGAAAGCGTTTGACCAGCTTGCGCGCTTCCTCGAACGGCCAGGCCTTCGAGGTCTGGGCAGCGGTGAAGACATCAAGCGGTGCGGGGTTTTCCGGGTTTTCCATAGCGAGGTTCCTTTTGCGGATGGCCCCATGGAGCGCAAGGAAAAGCTTGTGCGCATGGCGGCGCAATCGCTACCGGACAGGAAAGAGACTGTGGGGAGGCGGTATGGAATACGATGAGGTCATGCTCGGGCGGCGCAGCATCCGGGGCTACAAGCCTGATCCGGTGCCTCAGCAGCTGATCGAGGAAGTGCTGACGCTGGCCATGCGCGCACCGACTTCGATGAACACCCAGCCGTGGAACTTCTATGTGATCACGGGCGAGCCGCTGGCGCGCATCCGGCAGGGCAACACCGAACGCATTCTGGCCGGAGAGCCGGACAGCCGCGAATTCCGCAAGGGCGAGCCCTTTGCGGGCGTGCACCGCGAGCGGCAGATCGGTGTGGCCAAGCAGCTGTTTGCCGCGATGGGCATTGCGCGCGATGATGCGGCGATGCGGCAGGACTGGGTGCTGCGCGGCTTTCGCCAGTTCGATGCGCCTGTTTGCGTGATCGTGACCTACGACAAAGTGCTATCGGGCAGCGACGATACCCCGTTCGATTGCGGCGGCGTGGTCAATGCGCTGGTCAACGCGGCATGGTCGCGCGGGCTGGGCACGGTGATCAACAGCCAGGGCATCATGCAATCGCCCGTGGTGCGCGAACATGCCGGGATAGCGGATGATCAGGTGATCATGAAGAGCATTGCGCTGGGCTGGCCGGACGAGAGCTTCCCGGCCAATGCCGTGGTTTCCGAGCGCAAATCGGTGGCCGAAGCAGCGACGTTCGTGGGGTTTGAAGAGGCGTAACGCGGGGATAACCGGTGCGTGGCATGGTCAGTCGATGATCATGCCAGACCCCTCGCAAGACCTCGATTCGATCCTGCGGCGCGAGCTGATGCCGGGCGAGCGCCTGCTGTGGAGCGGCAGGCCCGATCCCGCCCGGCTGCGCGCGCCGTTCGCGATCTGGTTTTTCGCCGTGCCGTGGACAGCGTTTGCGCTGTTCTGGGAGGCGATGGCCTTGCTGCCGTGGCTGGGCAGCACGCATACGCCGCTCGGCATTCAATGGAGCTTCGGGATCATTTTCCCGCTGTTCGGCCTGCCGTTCATCGGCATTGGCCTGAAGATGCTGTCGCTGCCGTTCAAGGCGCAGCGCAAGGCCGCGCAGACAATCTTCGGCCTGACCGACCGGCGCATTGTGCGCGTGACGGCGGGCAGGAAGCGCGAAAGCGCGAGTGTGCTGTTTGCGCAGATGGGGCCGATCGATGTGACCGCCGATGCGGACGGCTATGGCAGCTTGCGGATCCAGACCGGATCGCACCGCGACAGCGACGGGGACAAGGTGATCGAGCGGTTCGAGGTGATGGGCGTGCCGGATGTGGGGCGGCTCGAAGGCTTGCTGCTGGAACGCAAGGCTGAAATCCCTGCTCCCAACCCTCTCCCCTGAAGGGGAGAGGGCTAGATGGATTACTTCAGCAGCGAGAGGACGTTCTGCTGGGCCTGATTGGCCTGCGCGATCATCGCCGTGGACGCCTGGCTCAGGATCTGGGCCTTGGCCATCGCGGTCGTCTCGGCCGAATAGTCGGTATCGAGAATGCGGCTGCGCGCGTCCGAGAGGTTGGTGACGTTGTCCGTCAGGTTGTTGATCACCGATTCAAGCCGGTTCTGGCCCGCGCCGAACTCTGCGCGCGCAACGTTGATCGAAGTGAGCGCGGCATCGACGTTGTCCATTGTCGTGCCGGCCAGCGCTGCCGTGCTGACGTCAATCGCCTGCGGGACAGTGGCTGCGTTATAGGTCGTGTTGGTGCCGCCGAAC
>JAIXYF010000125.1 GCA_027490345.1 Novosphingobium sp. | reverse complement strand
GCTTGCCACCGGGAAACAGGACTTCGGCAATACCAAACTTGTTCTGGGGCGCGGCAGTGGCAGCAGCTGCGGCGAGCGTGTGGATGAACATTCGGATCTTCCTCTTCAAAATATCGTAGCAAGGGTCAAAAAGATAAGCTCGGTCCTGGTGGCCAACCCCGCCATCGGGGCAATGGCCACAGGCGCCGGATCAGATCAGTCCTTCGGGATCACCCACCGGATCGAGTTCGTGTACGAACCCGTGGTCGGAGCACCTTCACCATCCGTGGCCGGGGCGAACCGGGCGCGGCGGCGGACGTTGTCGCAGGTCGCCTGATCGAGATCGGGGCTCCCGCTCGAACGGGTGATCTCGCACGACGTAACCTTACCGTCCGTACCAACCGTGACACGGAAACCGGTCACGCCTTCCCGCTCTTCACGCAGCGCGCGAGAGGGGTAGTCGTTCGACGTCGCCCAGTTGCCGGGACTGCCCTTGGGCGCGGGGCCCTTGGGCTGGAACTTCGGCGGGGGCGGCGGCGGCGGCGGCGGCGCAGCCGTGGTGAACACCGGAGCCGGAGGCGGCGGCGGTGCTTCGGTCACGGTCTGCACCTGCGGCGCAGGCGCGTTGAACGAGATCGGCGGCGGCGGTGCCACGATCGGCGGGGGCGGCTGGTCCTTCGGCGGAGGAGGAGGCGGCGGTGTTTCCGGCGGCTTCTCTTCCTCGATGTTAACCGCCGAGGTCACCTCTTTGACCTTCTTGTATGCCTCGTAAGCCAGCCCTGTCACCAAAGCATAGCCAAGGACGATATGAAGGATCGCAACGATGATGAGCGCGGTGATCTTGTTACCGCTCATCTGTTGGTCAGCGTATGCCATTCAGCTCCAAAACTCCTGATCTTCCGCGAGAAGCAGACAGCGCAAAGCGGTGCCTACGACCACGGAACCGCGCATGGAATCACCCATCCAGCGCGATTGGCCAATCCAGCGATTTCATTCCACCCTGCCGGCAAACCGGACCGCCGACATCGGGTGCAAGGAACCCGGCGACGGCTTTTGCGAGTTTTCATTGTTGAAATCCCCGACAACCGCGAGCTTTAACGCCGAAGCCATAGGCGCGCAAATGCTTTATCGGTTAACCTTCAATTCACGGTTTCGCTGCCTGAAACCTGCAGAGATGAATCAGACACGCGCTGGCAAGCGTGCCAATGCCTCGCCAGCGGATCCAAGGACACATGCCATGCTTCATCCCAGATGCCTTCGCCTGCTCCGCCCACTCCGCGCCAGCTTTGCCGGCGCGGCGGGGGCCGCCCTGTTGGCGAGCGCGGGCGCCGTTCCGGGCCATGGGCAGGAAGCCGCTCTGTCCGTCCCGATGGCGCCGGGCCTCGAATCTGATCCGGATCTTGCCTATGCCGACCTCGTCGACCTTGCTTTGCCCGCGCAGATCGTGCTCCGAACGGAAGTGCGCAAAGCCGTACGGCTTAAGCCCGAAGCGGCGCCTGGACTGCCCGAAGGCCGCGCAAGGCTCTATATCGAGGCGCGCAGCAAAGCGGTGCTGTTCGGACCGGCCCCCGGCGAATCGGTCCGCTTCCTCGCCGATGTGCCGCTGGATGCCCGCGGCAAACCGCCCAAGCTGAGCCGCTTGGAAATGTTCGTGTTTGCCCGCCCGGTGCCCGATCGGCCAGGCGAACTGCAACTCGTCGCGCCGGATGCCATGCTGATGCACACCACCGCGCGTGAGGCGACGCTGCGCGCGATCCTGACCGAAACCTCGCAGAGCGATGCTCCGCCCGCGATCACCGCGCTGCGCGAGGCGCTGCATGTTTCGGGCAACCTTGCGGGAGAAGGCGAAACCCAGCTGTTCCTTGGCACGGCCACCGGAGCGCCGGTGTCCATCTCGGTCCTGCGCCGTCCAGGCATGCCGGTAACATGGGGGGTGAGCTTTACCGAGATCGTCGATTCGGCTGCGCGTCAGCCGCTGCCCGCCTCGCTCGCCTGGTACCGGCTGGCCTGCGGCCTGCCGCGCCGCATGCCTGAACGCGCCAACATTTCCACCACGCTGGCCGACCGGCGAATCGCTGCCGAAGACTATGCTCAGGTGCTGGCCGATCTGGGGCCCTGTCTGCGCAAGCGATCGACACGCTGACGCCTGCTTCACCCCCGGTTGCGGCCAATCATCGGCTCCCCTAAGGCGCCCGATAAGATTTAGTGAGGACTATCATGAGCGAACCTTTGCGCATCGCGCTCGCCGGCCTTGGCACCGTGGGTGGCGGCGTCGTCCGCCTGCTGGAGGCCAACGCGGCCCTGATTGCGCGCCGCGCCGGCCGCCCGATCACGATCAGCGCGATCAGCGCGCGCAACCGCAGCAAGGACCGCGGCGTCGATCTTTCGGGCTATGCCTGGGAAGACGACATGGTGATTCTGGGCGAACGGCCTGATGTGGATGTCGTGGTCGAACTGGTCGGCGGCGCCGATGGCCCGGCTCTGGCACTGGCCCGCACCACGTTCGAGGCAGGCAAGGCGCTCGTCACCGCCAACAAGGCGATGGTCGCGCATCATGGGCTGGAGCTGGCCACCAAGGCCGAGGCCGCCAAAGTGGCCTTCAAGTTCGAAGCCGCAGTGGCAGGCGGCATTCCCGTGATCAAGGCCCTGAAAGAGGGTGCTGCTGCCAATTACATCGACAGGATCTACGGAATCCTCAACGGCACCTGCAACTACATCCTTTCCACAATGGAAGACACCGGGCGCGATTTTGCCGACGTCCTCTCCGAAGCACAGTCCAAAGGTTATGCCGAAAGCGATCCCACGTTCGACATCGACGGGATCGATGCGGCGCACAAACTGGCGATTCTCTCCAGCATCGCATTTGGCACAGCGGTCGATTTCAAGCCCCTCACCGCCACCGGCATCCGCCGGGTGATCGCCGCCGACATCGCGCAGGCTGATGCGCTGGGGTACTATATTCGCCTGATCGGGATGGCCGAGACCGAACTGGATGAGGCCGGCCAGCGCCGCCTGTTCCAGCGCGTCCACCCCATGCTCGTCCACCGCGACCATCCGCTCGCGCATGTCGACGGCGCGACCAATGCCGTGGTGGCGGAAGGCAACTTCGTGGGCCGACTGCTGTTTCAGGGTGCAGGCGCGGGCGATGGGCCGACGGCCAGCGCAGTGGTGGCAGACCTGATCGACATTGCGCGCGGCGATATAGGCGCACCGTTCTCGATTCCCGCTGCAGAACTGGAAAATGCCGCACCAGCGGAAACGGGCCACCGCACCGGCAAGGCCTATCTGCGCTTCACCGTGGCAGACCGGCCCGGCGTGCTGGCCGAAATCACCGCCGCCATGCGCGATGCCGGGGTTTCGATCGAAAGCCTGATCCAGAAGGGCCGCGCAGGCATTGGCAGTGCCGATCAGGTGTTGGTGGCCATGGTCACGCACGAGGGCCCGGAAAGCGCCATCGCTGAAGCGCTACGCCTGCTCGACGGTTCGCCCAGCCTTGGTGCGCCGCCGCTGGTGATGCATATTCTGGAAGATTGATTCGCAGCCGAAAGGCATCTCAACATGGCCGATCACGCCACGCCCAATCTGCCTTCGCGTGATTTCACGCGAACGGCGCAGTTCTACGGCCAGCTCGCCTTCACCGAATCATGGCGCGATGCAGGCTGGCTGATCCTGAAGCGCGGCGGGCTGATCCTTGAATTTTTTGCGCACCCCGACCTTGATCCTGCAACCAGTGCGTTTGGAAGCTGCTTAAGGCTTGATGACGTGGGCGGATTCTATGCGGCACTGATGGCGGCGGGCATTCCGGAGGCGCGCACTGGTTTTCCCAGACTGCACGCGCCAACGCGGGAACCGTGGGGCGGCCTTGTCGGTGCGCTGCTCGATCCGGATGGCAACCTGTTGCGGCTGATTCAGGAACCGGAATGAGCCTGCGCAGGGGAGCAATGCTCAGGGCGCCCTGATCTCCCCGCGCGCGATCTTGTCGGCATCCGAATCAGTCGGAGCCTCGGGCAGCTTGGTGATATCGAAATAGTACATCGGTGGGGGCACGCCGCCGATGCCGATGCAGCCCCGGCTGCAATCGCGCAGTCCGCTCACGTTCGGCGCCCTCACCATGCCGTCTTTGGTCGAGCGTGCCGAATCCAGCTGATCACGCAGGGGCAGGCGCTCTTTTTCACTCGCCCCCCGGCCACCGCACACCACGATGCCGCCGTCGGGTCCGGCCGCTTCGCAGCGCTTTGGCTGCCCGGCCGTCAGCAACCGCTGGGCAATTGCCGCATTGACGGCGGCCTCATCCGATTCGGTCGATACAGCCGCACTGGCACCAGCGGCAGGCGCGGGTGGCTCTGCCGCCGATTGCGCGCGTGCCGCATCCGGCATCAGGAAAACCAAATTCACGCATAGGAATGCGCGGAACACGTGACCGTTTGATATTCCGCGCCTCGACAACCCTGCATCCTCCCGTCTAGGGCAATGGTACTTCAGCCAAGCAGCCCAAGGAGTCAACGTGACCGACGCCCGCCCCACACCAGCCGCCTCGCAGGTCCTTGACCGTGTCCTTGTGCTTGAAATGGTCCGCGTTACCGAAGCCGCTGCCATCGGCGCCTCGCGCCTGATCGGCCGGGGTGATGAGAAGGCCGCCGATGCGGCCGCCGTGGAAGCCATGCGCGCTGCGTTCAACGAGCTCTACATGGACGGCACCGTGGTGATCGGCGAGGGCGAGCGCGACGAAGCGCCGATGCTCTATATCGGCGAAAAGGTCGGCGCTGCGCCGGGCAAGGGCCCGAAGATCGATATCGCGCTCGATCCGCTGGAAGGCACCACGATCACCGCCAAGGCCGGGCCGAACGCGCTCGCCGTGCTGGCGGTGGCCGAAGAAGGCGGCCTGCTGAATGCACCCGACGTTTACATGGACAAGCTGGCGGTCGGCCCCGGCTATCCCGATGGCATCATCGATCTGAACCGCACTCCCACCGAAAACGTCAAGGCCGTGGCTGAGGCGAAGGGCGTGCGTCCCGAGGACATCATCGTGTGCGTGCTCGACCGCCCGCGGCATTCTGATCTGATCGCCGAACTGCGCGGGCTGGGCTGCGGCATCAGCCTGATTCCCGATGGCGATGTGGCGGGCGTGATCGCCGTGACAAACGAGGACACTGGCATCGATCTGTATATGGGCACCGGCGGCGCCCCCGAAGGCGTGCTGGCGGCGGCGGCGCTGCGCTGCGTAGGCGGCCAGTTCAAGGGACGCCTGCTGTTCCGCAACGAAGACGAGAAGAGCCGCGCACGCAAGTGGGGCATCACCGATCTGAACAAGGTCTATGATCTCAAGGAACTGGCCAAGGGCGATTGCATCTTTGCCGCTACCGGGGTGACCGACGGTTCGCTGCTCGCAGGCGTGAAGGTGAACAAGAGCGGCGTGATGACCACCGAAAGCGTGGTGATGCGCGCCAGCTCGGGCACGGTCCGCTGGGTCAAGGGCGAACACCGCAAGGCGCGCTGATTCCAGCGCGCGGTTCAAGCCTACGGCCCCGTCAGAGAGCCGGCCAAGCAAAAGGAACGAGATGATGAAGGGCATTGCCGAGTTCGAGGCAGCGGTTGCTGCTGCCAATCTGCCGGGCGTGGTGGCGCTGATCACAGACAGCAAAGAAACCCGCTACGTCCGCGCATTCGGCATGGCCGATGCCGTCAACAACGTGCCGATGCGCGAGGATTCGCTCTTCCAGATCGCCTCGATGACCAAGGCGCTGACCAGCACGGCGGTGCTGCAGCTGGTCGAGCGCGGCAAGCTCGATCTTGATGCCCCGATCGGCACACTGTTGCCCGAACTGGCCTCGCCGCAGGTGCTGGACGGGTTTGATGCAGATGGCGCACCGATCCTGCGCCCTGCGCGTAGTGCGGTGACGCTGCGCCACTTGCTACTGCACACCTCTGGCTGCGCCTACACCTTCATGAACGCCGATCTGCTGCGCCATGCCATGGCCAGCGGCAAGATGGCGGCGGGCAAGCGCGCCAGCCTTGATCTGCCGCTGATGTTCGATCCGGGTACCGACTGGCAATATGGCACCGGCATCGACTGGGCGGGTCTCGCCGTCGAAGCCGCCACCGGCATATCCCTTGGCGAATGGTTTGAGCGCGAGATCACCGGACCGCTGGGGATGACGCAGACCGCGTTCCGCGCCGCGTGGGACGCTGCCGAACCACAAGTCCATGTGCGCGAGGCCGAGGGTGGCTTCAAGACACAGGCCATGGTGCTGGGCGGCGGGGAATACCACAACGGCGGGGGCGGGCTGTCCTCCACCGCTGGCGACTATGCCCGGTTCATGCGCATGATTCTGCGGGGCGGCGAGCTGGACGGTGTGCGGGTGCTTTCACCCGAGATGGCCGGGCTCGCGATCGAGGATGCGCTGCCGCTGCACCTTTCTGCGGGCGAGATGACGACCGCAATCCCGAGCTTTGCCACCGCCTTCAACCCGCTCCCCGGCCAGCGCGGCGGCTGGACGCTGGGCGGTTTCCTCGTCAACACCGAAACCGGCCCGGCGGGCCGCTCGCCCGGTAGCTTGCACTGGGCTGGAATCTTCAATTGCTACTACTGGATCGATACCGACCGCGATCTGGCCGGCGTCATCCTCGCCCAGATCGCTCCGTTTGCAGACACCGGCGTGCTCGGTACCTTCGCTGCGCTGGAACAGATGGCCTGCGCCAACGCCTGAAGGGCCTCAGCTTGCTATAGCGAACGGGGGCATCTCCATAACCGGGGCTTCGGCTGCCGTCTTGCGCCGCATGCTATCGGGCGCGGCTACGGCGGCTGGGCGTTTGGCAACATCGCGCGTGCGGAACGTCGCCACCAGTTCGTTGAGCCGCACCGCTTCCGAGGCAAGGCTGCGTGTCGCGGCAGAAGATTCCTCGACCATCGCGGCGTTCTGCTGGGTCATGCGGTCCATCTCGCCCATGGCTGCGTTGATCTGATTGAGGCTGGCGGCCTGCCGTGTTGCCGATCCCGCAATACTGCCTGTCAGCGCGCTGATCTCGTTGATCCGGCGGACGATCGCTTCGAGCCGGGTGCCGCTCTCGCGCACCAGTTCGACGCCTGCTTCAACCTGATCGCCACTGGTGGTAATCAACGCCTTGATGCTTTGCGCGGCATCTGCGCTGCGCTGCGCGAGCGCGCGCACTTCGGTTGCAACGACGGCAAAGCCTTTGCCGGCTTCACCCGCGCGGGCCGCTTCCACTCCGGCATTCAGCGCGAGGAGATTGGTCTGGAAGGCGATTCCGTCGATCACGCTGATGATCTGGCCAATCTCCTGAGCAGACGTTTCGATCGCGGCCATCGCATCGATAGCCCGGCGCACCACTTCGCCGCCCTCGCCCGCCTCACGATCAGTGAGTGTGATAGTCTGGCTGACCGCCTGCGCACCCGTCGCGGTTTCCTGCACGATGCCAGTAACCGCATCCATCGCGCGGGCGGTCTCGGCGATTCGCGCGGCCTGCGCTTCGTTGCGCAGCGCCAGATCGTGCGAAGCCGCGCCGATTTCGGAGATGCTGCCTTGCACGCTGGCGGTGCCGATGCGGACGATGCGCAGCGCTTCGGCCAGTGATGCCACTGCCGCATTGTAGTTCTGGCGCAGCGTCTCGTAGGCCGGAGGGAACGCTTCATCGAGCTGGTGCTCGAGATCCTTAGCAGCCAGCCTCGCGAGGCCCGCTGACAGCGCCGTGACCACCGCTTCCTGTTCGGCGGAAGCTTGGCGGCGACCTTGTTCGGCGGCGCGGAACACTTCCATTGCGCGCGCGACCTGTCCGATTTCGTCGGGGCGGGCGGTGCCTTCGATGGCCACGTCGGTATCACCAGCCGCCATGCGCTGCATAGCACCGGCTGTTTCGACCAGCGGGACCACAACCAGGCGCTGCGCGGCGCGGGCGCTCCACAGGATAAGGCCGAGCATGGCACACGCCATGGCTGCCAGTCCGGCAAGCGCCAGTGCGGTGACGCTGGCATTGCGGCGTTCGGTTTCGGCGCTGTTGGTGCGGCTCAGCGCAACGATGCTGCGCACCTGTTCGCGCTGCACTCGGTAGATTGGTGCAATATCCATGGAGAAGGCTTCCTCCATGGCCGTACGATTTCCGGCCGCCACTGCGGGCAGGAACTTTGCATCCATCACTTGCCAGAACTTGTCAGCAGCCGCGATCGTATCGTTCAGCGGCTGGCGCAATTGCGCTGGCACGGGCGCGTTCGTCCAGTATGTCTTGCGCGCCTCGAATTCGGCGCGTTCGTCCTTGAGATCGTTCAGATAGGGTCCGGCGCGATCAGGATCGTGCACGATCAGCGAGGCGTTCAGGTAAGGCTCGACGACATATGCCGGCGGCGGCAACACGTCTGCCAGAATTTCGGCCTGGAGCGCGCTTTGCCTGGTCATCGGACCATCCGCTCTGATGCCATAGACTACGGCTGAAGCCAGCGAGATGATCGCCAGCAGGATGCAGATCAGAAGCCGTGCGCCGCTCCGCGCCTTTTCACTGAGCATGCCAGAAACTCCGGTACCAGACCGCAAGAACGTGAGCGGTTTATCCGTCGTATACCCGGCAGCACCTTGCCATGCCTTCCCCGCCATCCCTGTAAGGATTACGTAGAAACAGTCCATGAAAGCGAAAGACCCCGCCAGCCAGGCTGACGGGGTCTTGCGTAGTCTTCAAGAATGATCAGGCGATCAGTCCTCATCACCCTTGATCAGGTAGTCACCGGCATCAGCATCAAGGCCGTGGGTTTCGCCTTCAACCGCCGCCAGCGGGTCATCCCCGATTGCCGCTTCAGGGCCTTGCGCCAGTTCGGCGGCGTGTTCTTCAGCAGCCGAGGCAGGCGCAATGAGCGATTCCTGCAGCTTGCGATAAGACGCGCGCAGCGCGACATCGCGGCTGGTGGCGGCCACGCGCAGGCGGTTCATGCCTGCACCCGTGCCCGCCGGGATCAGTCGGCCAACGATCACGTTTTCCTTCAGGCCGATCAGCGAATCGCGCTTGCCCTCGACCGCTGCCTGCGTGAGCACGCGAGTGGTTTCCTGGAACGAGGCTGCGGAGATGAACGAACGCGTCTGCAGCGAAGCTTTGGTGATGCCGAGCAGCACCGGCTTGCCTTCGGCCGGGCTCATGCCCTCAGCCAGCTTGGCGTTGTATTCGTTCATTTCTTCTAGATCGACCTGTTCGCCAGCCAGCAGCGTGGTATCGCCGCCATTGGTGATTTCGACCTTCTGCAGCATCTGGCGGACAATCACCTCAATGTGCTTGTCGTTGATCTTCACGCCCTGCAAGCGGTAGACTTCTTGAATTTCCGCAACGAGGTACTCGGCCAAGGCTTCGACGCCCATGACTTCGAGAATGTCGTGCGGGTTGGGCGAACCCGAAATCAGGTTGTCGCCCTTCTTGACCCAGTCGCCTTCCTGAACGTCGATCACCTTCGACTTGGGGATCAGGTACTCGACCGGATCGCCTTCCTCGGGGATGATCGCGATCTTGCGCTTGGCCTTGTAATCGCGAACGAATTCGATGCGGCCCGAGATTTTCGCGATGATCGCGTTGTCCTTCGGGATGCGCGCTTCGAACAGTTCGGCGACGCGCGGCAGACCGCCGGTGATGTCGCGGGTCTTGGCGGCTTCGCGGCTGGCACGCGCCAGCACGTCACCGGCCTGCACCGTTTGCCCATCCTCGACCGAAAGCGTGGTGCCCGGCGCCATCAGATAACGCCCGGTTTCACCCGAATTCTCGTCAAGCAAGGTCAGGCGCGGACGGAGGTCTTCCTTCTTGGCCCGGCCGCCTGCACGGTTTTCCGTCACGACGCGCTGGGCGATGCCGGTCGCGTCGTCGACCAGTTCGGTCAGCGTGCGGCCGTCGATGAGATCCTGATAGCGGACCACACCCGGCTTGTCGGTGATCACCGGCAGCGTGAACGGATCCCATTCAGCCAGACGTTCGCCCAGCTTTATGGTAGCGCCGTTCTCGTGGATCAGGTGGGTACCGTAAGGCACGCGGTGCATGGCGCGCTCGCGACCCTCGTTGTCGAGCACCACGATCTCACCGTTGCGGGCAAGGCTGAGGCGGCGGCCCCGCGAGTCGGTGATGGTCGGGATATCGCGGTAGATCACGGTGCCATCGCACAGCGATTCAAGGTTCGATTGCTCGTTGACCTGCGCCGCACCACCGATGTGGAACGTACGCATCGTCAGCTGCGTGCCCGGCTCACCGATGGACTGCGCCGCGATAACGCCGACCGCCTCGCCGATGTTCACCGGCGTACCGCGTGCAAGGTCGCGGCCATAGCAAGTGCCGCACACGCCGACTTGCGCCGCGCAGATCAGCGGCGAACGGATGCGGGCTGACTGGGCGCCTGCAGCCTCGATCTTCACGATCGCGGCTTCATCGAGCAGCGTGCCCTTGGGCATCAGTACTTCGCCGGTCTTGGCCTCGATCATGTCCTCGGCCAGCGTGCGGCCAAGGATGCGCTCGCCCAGCGAGGCAATCGTCGAGCCGCCCTGCACGATCGCGCGCATTTCGAGTGCCCGCTCGGTGCCGCAATCGTCGATGGTGACGACGCAGTCCTGCGACACGTCAACCAGGCGGCGCGTCAGGTAGCCCGAGTTGGCGGTCTTCAGCGCGGTGTCCGCAAGGCCCTTTCGGGCGCCGTGGGTCGAGTTGAAGTATTCAAGGACGGTGAGGCCTTCCTTGAAGTTCGAGATGATCGGAGTCTCGATGATTTCGCCCGAAGGCTTGGCCATAAGACCGCGCATACCGGCGAGCTGCTTCATCTGCGTCGGCGAACCGCGCGCGCCCGAGTGGCTCATCATGTAGATCGAGTTGACCGGCTTTTCGCGGCCGTGCTCGTCAAGCGGCGTCGCGCGGATCTCGTCCATCATGGCCGCCGCCACCTGGTCGCCGCAGCGGCTCCAGGCGTCGATCACCTTGTTGTACTTTTCCTGCTGGGTGATCAGGCCGTCCTGATACTGCTGCTCGTAGTCGGCCACCAGTTCCTTCGTCTCACCTACGAGCGCATCCTTGGTGTCGGGGATGATCATGTCGTCCTTGCCGAACGAGATGCCCGCCTTGAACGCGTTGCGGAAGCCCAGGCTCATGATCGCGTCGGCGAACAGCACCGTGTCCTTCTGGCCGGTGTGGCGATAGACCTGATCGATGACGTCGGCGATTTCCTTCTTCGTCAGCAGGCGGTTGACCAGCTCGAAGGGAACCGTGCTGCTCTTGGGCAGGCATTCGCCGATCAGCATGCGGCCCGGCGTCGTGTTGTAGCGCTTGAGGTACTGCTTTCCGTTTTCGTCGGTCTGCGGCACGCGCGCCACGATCTTGGTGTGCATGGTGACAGCACCGGCGAACAGCGCCTGATGCACTTCGGCCATGTCGGCCATCATCATGCCTTCGCCCGGCTCGCCCTGACGGTCCATCGACAGGTAATAGAGACCGAGCACCATGTCCTGCGAAGGCACGATGATCGGCTTGCCGTTGGCGGGCGAGAGGATGTTGTTGGTCGACATCATCAGCACGCGCGCTTCAAGCTGGGCTTCGAGCGAAAGCGGCACGTGGACGGCCATCTGGTCACCGTCGAAGTCGGCGTTGAAGGCCGAGCAGACGAGCGGGTGCAGCTGGATCGCCTTGCCCTCGATCAGCACCGGCTCGAACGCCTGAATGCCGAGGCGGTGGAGCGTCGGCGCGCGGTTGAGCATCACCGGGTGCT
>JAIXYF010000124.1 GCA_027490345.1 Novosphingobium sp. | reverse complement strand
CGCGGTTGCCAGTTTTCGGCCAAGCTCGGCCGCCAGCGGGGCCATTTCCGGGCCGACGAGGATGATCCGCTCCACCCCGGCGGCGATCAGCGGCTCAGCCAGCGCAGCGTGATAGGCATCCGATCCTTCGCCCAGTTCCTTCATCGCGCCGAGCACTGCGATATGGCGGCGGGCGGGCGTTTCGCCCAGCGCGGCAATGGTCGCGCGCATCGAGGCGGGATTGGCGTTGTAGCTTTCGTCGATCAGCAGCGCCTTGCCCGATCCGTCTCCGCCCGGAGCCGGGATCACATGGCGCGCGCCGCGCCCGGCCAGACCTTCCATCTCCGCGAGCGCAAGGCCTGCCGCGCCCAGATCGCCGCCTGCCGCGGCAACCGCGGCCATGACAGCGAGCGAATTATCGACCCAGTGCGCGCCGGGCTGGGCAATCGTGTAGCACAGCTTGCGCGGGGCCAGCGAACCGGAGAACGCTGCGGTAACGAGCGTGCCGCCGCCCGGCGCGGGCACGGCATCGAGCAGGCGCGCATCGGCCTGTGCGCTGCGGCCAAAGCCGATCACATGCCCGGCATGGCGCGCAGCGGCATCGCGCAGCAGCGCGAAGTGCGGATTATCCGCAGGGATGATCGCGGTGCCGCCCGGCTCCAGCCCTTCGAAGATTTCCGCCTTGGCCTGCGCGATGGCTTCCTCGCCCGAAAAATAGCCGATATGCGCGGGCGCGATGGTCGTCACGATGGCGATGTGCGGGCGCACCAGACGGGTCAGCGCGGCCAGTTCGCCCGCGTGGTTCATGCCCATCTCGAGCACGCCAAAGCGCGTGCGCGGCGGCATCCGGGCCAGGCTGAGCGGCACGCCGACATGGTTGTTGTAGCTCTTCACCGAACGGTGCGCGCGCCCCCGGCTGCCGCGATCAAGTGCGGCAAACAGCGCTTCCTTCACCCCGGTTTTGCCCGCCGAACCGGTGACCCCGATGATCACGGCTTCGGCCCGGTCGGCGCGGGCGCGGGCGGCATGGCCCAGATCGACCAGCGCCTGCGTGGTGCTTTCCACCAGCACATGCGGATAAGGCACTGGCCGGTCCACCAGCGCTGCGGCGGCCCCGCGCGCGAAAGCGCTTTCAAGGAAGCGGTGGCCATCGCTTTCCGCGCCAATCAGCGCGATGAACAGATCGCCGGGCTGGACTTCGCGGCTGTCGGTCGCGCAGCCCGAAATCTCGAACGTGCCCGATGCCGTGCCGCCGGTGGCCGCCGCGATCTCGCCTGCCGTCCACAGCGCAAGGCCGATGGCATCGCTCGCCTCAACCGGCCACTGCAACAAGGCTCGCATCGCATTCATTGGCTGCACTCCCGCGCCACTTGCACGTCATCAAACGGAAGGACGCGCATCGCCTCGCCGCGCCCCACGATCTGGCCCTGTTCGTGGCCCTTGCCCGCCACCAGCACGATATCGCCCGCGCCCGCAGCCGCAATCGCCGCGGCAATGGCTTCGCGGCGCCCGGGCACTTCGCGCGCCCGTTCGTTGCAGCCGCCCAGCACGGCAGCGCGGATCAGCGCCGCGTCCTCGCCGCGCGGGTTGTCATCGGTCACGATCACCACTTCGGAACCCACAGAGGCCGCACGGCCCATTTCGGGGCGCTTGCCTGCATCGCGGTCGCCGCCTGCGCCGAACACGGTGATGAGCTTGCCATTCTGGCCGACATGCGGGCGCAACGCGGCAATCGCGGCGGTGATCGCATCGGGGGTATGCGCGTAATCGACATAGACCGGCGCGCCAGCCCGCGTAATCGCGGCGCGTTCCAGCCGCCCACGCACAGGCTGGATGCGGCCAAGCGCGGCAAGCGTGGCTGCCGGATCGCCGCCGGCCCCGATGACCAGCCCCGCCGAGACCAGCGCATTGGCCGCCTGATAGGCCCCGATCAGCGGCAGATCGAGCTTGCGGGTGGTGCCATCAAACGCCAGCTCCAGCATCTGCCCCAGCAGCGTGGGGGTGCGCGAAACAAGCCGCAGCGTCTCGCCATGTTGTCCTACAGTGATGAGCTTCAATCCGCGCGCCTTGGCGGCCGCGATGGCCTGCTCGCTCCACGCATCGTCCGCCCAGATCACCGCCGTGCCATCAGGCGCAATCACATCGGCAAACAAGCGCATCTTGGCGGAGAAGTAGGCCTCCATCGTGCCATGATAATCGAGGTGATCGCGGCTGAGATTGGTGAAAGCCCCGGCCACGACGCGCGGCCCTTCGTTGCGGAACTGATCAAGCCCGTGGCTGGAGGCCTCGTAGGCGACATGGCTGACACCTTCGCGCGCCAGCCCCGCCAGATTGGCGAGGAACGTCACGATATCGGGCGTCGTCAGCCCGGTGGAGACACTTTCGTCCGCCGTCGTCACGCCCAGAGTGCCGATCGAAGCGGCGTGGAAACCCGCCATGCGCCAGAGCTGGCGTGTCATCTCGACCGTGGAGGTCTTGCCGTTGGTGCCCGTCACCGCCACCAGCGTTTCGGGCACCGGCGCGAAGAACGGTGCGGCAAGGCGCGCAAAGGCGCGGCGCGGCGCGGGATCGGCAATGTGGACCGCGCCTTCCACCACTGCTTCGGGCCGCGCGACCACGGCAATCGCGCCCGCCTTGATCGCCGCGGCAATGAAGTCCTCGCCGTTCACCCGCGTGCCTGCAAATGCGCCGAACACCGTGCCGGGAGCCACCTTGCGGTGATCGATAGCAAAGCCGGTGACCTGTGCGGCAGCCAGCCCGGCTTCGCTTCCCGGGAGCGCGATACCCGCCGCAGCAGCAAGATCGCCAAGGTTCATTCGCCTTCTCCGGAAGCCACCAGCGGACTGAGATCGGTGATATCGACATCGTGGTGCGCATCGGGAACCACGCCCAGCATCGGGCCAATGCGCGGCACCAGCCGGCCCACGATCGGCGCAGCGTTCCAAGCAGCCGTGCGCTGGCCGCTGGTGGCCTGCGTGCCCTGGGGTTCATCCAGCATCACGATCACCACATAGCGCGGCTTGTCCATCGGGAAAGCTGCTGCAAATGTCGCGATCAGCGAGGTCTTGCGATAGCCCCCGGTGCCGGGCTTTTCCGCCGATCCGGTCTTGCCGCCAACGCGAAAGCCGGGCGCATCAGCCTTGCGGCCCGTGCCATTGGCCACGATCATGCGCAGCAACTGGCGCATCCGGGCGCTGGTCGAAGCCTGAAACACGCGGCGGCCGGGCGGTAGATGCGCAGGGTCCACCCGGTAGAGCGTGGCAGGGCGCCAGATCCCGCCATTCACCAGTGCGGCATAAGCAGCCGCCAGATGCAGCGGGGTAACGGCGATGCCGTGGCCATAGCTGACGGTCATGTTCGTAAGGCGCGCCCAATCACCCTTGCCGCCTTCGCCGCCGCCCCGGGGCCAGAGCGGAAAGCCGCGCGCGGGCAGTTCGATGGTGGGGCGCTCGTTCATGCCAAGCTGCATCATCGTGCGCTTCAGAGCGACCGGGCCCAGCCGGTCCGCGATTTGCGCGGTGACCACGTTCGATGAATGGATCAGCGCTTCGGGCACATTGAGTGAGGCCCCGAAACTGTGGCTATCGTGGATGGTGAAGCGGCCAAGCTGCAGCGGAGTGGCCGGGTAGCGCGTGGAGAAATCGGTGACCACCCCCGCATCAATGGCGGCGGCAACGGTGATCGGCTTGAACGTCGAACCAAGCTCGTAGACCTGGTTCGAGACCCGGTTGAACACGAGATCGTTGTAGGCAAGGTCAGACCGGTTGGGATTGAACGACGGCAGCGAGGCCAGCGCGACGACTTCGCCGCTATCGGCATCAAGGATCACCCCCGCCGCGCCCTTGGCATTGGTTTCCATCATGCCGCGGCCAAGCTCGTCTTCCAGCGCGCCTTGTGCGCGGGCATCAATCGAAAGCGCGGTGGGCGTGCCGCGCTGCGCGGGATCAAGCAGGCGCGCTTCGAGCACCTGCTCCATGCCGACATGGCCCTTGCCCGCCTCATCGACATAGCCCAGCACATGCGCGGCCAGCGAACCTTGCGGATAGAAGCGCTGCTCCTCACGCGGGAATTCCAGCGCAGGCTCGCCCAGCGCGAACACCTTATTGGCCTCTTCCGGCAGCACCCGGCGCCTCAGGTAACAGGGCTTGCCCGCCTTCAGCCGCGCCAGCAGATCGGCATAGTCCGCATCGGGAAACACGCCAACCAGCGCGCGCGCCACTTCTTCAGGCGTCTTGACCAGCGGTGCGCCCGCCTCGCCCAAGGCCTTGGGATTGAACCACAGCGAATAGGACGCAAACGCGCGGGCCAGCGCCAGGCCATGGCGATCTGTGATTTCCCCGCGCGAAGGCAGCAACGCTTCGGCCAGCGACGTGCGCTCGGGCGTCTGTTCGAACAGGCCGATCTGCCCGATGCGCACGCAGGCGGTCAGCGCGGTGAACACGAAGGCCAACATCACCCACATCGCCCGCAGCCGCGCGGTGATCAGCGCGCTTTGGCGAACATTGGCAAGCTGGACGCGCCCGGTGGCGATGGCGGCAGAGGCCGTTAGCGCATTCATGGGGTGGGCTTGCTCCCCTTGGACGCAGGTTTGGCGGGCTTTGCCTGCGCATTTGCGGATCGGGCGGTGGCAACCTTGCCCGGCTTCGTTTCGCCTTTGGCACTGGCATTTGCACTGGTCAGCCGGGCAGCCCTGCCAGAACCATTGCCGGGACCGGTGCCGCGATCCTTGGCCGCATTCTTTGCTGCCTTGGCAAGCGCAGGCTTGCG
>JAIXYF010000406.1 GCA_027490345.1 Novosphingobium sp. | reverse complement strand
GGCGGCATCCGCGACATGGGCGGCATTCCCGACGTGATGTTCGTGATCGACGCCAACAAGGAAGAACTGGCGATCAAGGAAGCCAATGTGCTGGGTATCCCGGTCGTGGCGATCCTCGATTCCAACGTCTCGCCCGATGGTATCGCGTTCCCGGTTCCGGCGAATGACGATGCCAGCCGCGCGATCCGCCTCTATTGCGAGGCGATTGCCGCTGCTGCCACGCGCGGCGGCCGCGATGCCGCGATTGCTTCGGGCGCAGACCTTGGCGCGATGGCCGAGCCTCTGCCGGAAGACGCTGCGGCCGAGCCGGCCGAAGCCTGATTGTATCGGTTCGGGTGATGGTGCCAGCCACGGCGCCGTCACCGAACTGACCCGGATACTGACTACGGGCCGCAGCGGAGCTGCGGCCTCTCCCATATTCACGAGACAAGAAGGATCACTGCGATGGCCTATACCGCCGCTGACGTGAAGACCCTGCGCGAGCGCACTGGCGCGGGCATGATGGATTGCAAGAAGGCGCTGGACGAGTCCGGCGGCGACCTGGAGGCCGCGGTTGACGCGCTCCGCGCCAAGGGCCTGGCTGCCGTCGCCAAGAAGTCGAGCCGCACGGCGGCTGAAGGCCTTGTCGGCGTTGCCGTTTCGGGCACCCGCGGCGTTGCCGTCGAGGTGAACTCGGAAACCGATTTCGTGGCCAAGAACGAGCAGTTCCAGGACTTTGTCCGCAAGACGACTCAGGTTGCTCTGGGCCTTGCCGCAGATGATATCGACGCGCTGAAGGCCGCGCCTTATCCCGATGGCGGCACGGTGACCGACAAGCTGACCAACAATGTGGCCACCATCGGTGAGAACCAGCAGGTTCGCCGCATGAAGACCGTTGCGGTCCCCTCGGGCCTCGTCGTGCCTTATATGCACAACGCTGCTGCGCCCAGCCTCGGCAAGATCGGCGTGCTCGTCGCGCTTGAATCCGAAGCCGGTGCCGATGTGCTCGAACCGCTGGGCAAGCAGATCGCGATGCATATCGCCGCAGCTTTCCCGCAGGCGCTGAACGCCGAAGGCCTCGATCCCGAAATGATCGCGCGCGAACGCAAGATCGCGGCAGAAAAGGCTGCTGAAAGCGGCAAGCCCGCCGAAGTGCAGGCCAAAATGGTCGATGGCGCGATTGCCAAGTTCGCCAAGGACAACGCGCTGCTTTCGCAGCTCTTCGTGATGGACAACAAGACCCCCGTCGCGCAGGTCGTCGAGGCGGCTGGCAAGGCAGCCGGCACCAAGATCACGCTGGTCGACTATGTCCGCTTCCAGCTGGGCGAAGGCATCGAGAAGGAAGCCACCGACTTCGCCGCTGAAGTCGCGGCGGCTGCCGGCATCAAGTAAGACACAGGAGCCGAGGCGCCTGCCGCATGGCGGGACGCCTCGGTTACCCGGCGCCTCGGTTGTCCAGCGCCTGTCCGGGCACAAACCGCACAAACCTGCGCCGTGCCCTTGGCACGCGCCGCCCCATGCGTATAAAGGCGGCGCCTTACCCCATCACGAGTTGTCCCGGTCGATGAGCCTTCCTCCCCTCAAGCGTGTGCTCCTCAAGCTTTCGGGCGAAGTGCTGATGGGAAGCCAGCCCTTCGGCATCGATACCGATTTCGTGGACCAGATGGCCGAGGAGCTGAAGGCGGCGAGGGATACGGGGCTTGAACTGTGCCTCGTGATCGGTGGCGGCAACATCTTTCGCGGCATGGCAGGCGCGGCCAAGGGGATGGACCGCGCGCAGGCTGATTACATGGGCATGCTCGCCACGATCATGAATGCGCTGGCGATGCAGAGCGCGCTTGAAAAGATCGGCGTGGAAACCCGCGTGCAATCGGCCATCCAGATGGACGAAGTGTGCGAGCCGGTGATCCGCCGCCGCGCCGAACGGCACTTGCAAAAGGGCCGCATCGTGATTTTTGCCGCCGGTGTCGGCGCGCCGTATTTTACCACGGATTCAGGCGCGGCGCTGCGCGCTGCGGAAATGAAGTGCGATGCGCTGTTCAAGGGCACCAGCGTCGACGGGGTCTATGACGACGACCCCAAGAAGAACCCAGATGCCAAGCGCTATGACCGGGTCGATTTCGACACGGTGCTGGCTGACAATCTCAAGGTCATGGATGCCTCTGCTGTGGCGCTGTGCCGGGATAATGCCATTCCCATCGTGGTGTTCTCGATCCGCGAGCGTGGCAATCTGGCCCGCGTGCTGGCGGGTGAGGGCACCCAGACCATCGTTCAGAAGATTAGCGATTAAAAAGGAAGGCTGATCCATGGCCAAATTCGACAAGGCAGACCTCGAGCGCCGGATGAAGGGCGCGGTGGAATCGCTGCGCAGCGATCTGTCCGGTCTGCGCACCGGCCGCGCCAACACCGCGCTGCTCGATCCGATCATGGTCACGGTCTATGGTGCCAACACTCCGCTCAATCAGGTGGCGACTGTCTCGGCGCCCGAGCCGCGCATGCTCACGGTGCAGGTTTGGGACAAGTCGAACATCGGGCCGGTCGAGAAGGCGATCCGTTCAGCGGGTCTCGGGCTCAACCCGATCAATGATGGCAACACCTTGCGCCTGCCGATCCCGGATCTGACCGAGGATCGCCGCAAGGAACTGGCCAAGCTCGCCTCCGGCTATTCCGAGAAGGCCAAGATCGCCATCCGCAATGTGCGGCGCGACGGGATGGATGCGCTGAAGGCGGACGAGAACAAGAAGGAAATCTCGGAGGACGAGCGCAAGCGGCTCGAAACCGAGCTGCAGAAGCTGACCGACGAGCAGATCAAGGCTGCCGACGAGGTTACCGCGCAGAAAGAAAAGGAAATCCTCGGCAAGTGACCGTGCGCCAGGCTCAGGATGAGCGGGCCGGGGGCCTGCCCGGCGGCGGCAATACCGGCCCTGCGCGCCATGTCGCGATCATCATGGACGGCAACGGGCGCTGGGCCAAGAAGCGCCTCCTGCCTCGCGCCGTGGGGCACAAGCGCGGCGTGGATGCGGTGCGCGAAGTGGTGCGCGCCGCCCGGCACATGGGGCTGGAAGCGCTCACGCTTTATGCCTTTTCCTCCGAGAACTGGAAGCGCCCCGAGGACGAGATTTCCGATCTCATGGGCCTGCTGCGTGCGTTCATCCGCAGCGATATCGATGAATTTGCCGCCAACGACGTGCGCCTGAAAGTGATTGGCGATTACAAGGGGCTGCCGACCGATATTGTGGGTCTGATCGAAGATGCGCTGGCGCGGACAGCACACAATACGCGCACCACGCTGGCGATCGCGCTCAATTATGGCTCGCAGCAGGAAATTGCTCGCGCGGCTACTGCTGCCGCCGCCAAGGGGCCGATCACGCCGGCTGCGATCGAGGCCGAACTCGACACCGCCGATCTGCCGCCGCTCGATCTCGTGATCCGCACCTCGGGCGAGATCCGGCTTTCGAATTTCCTGCTGTGGCAGGCGGCTTATGCCGAGATGTGGTTCACCGATGTGCTCTGGCCCGATTTCACGCCGGCCCATTTGCGTGAGGCGCTGGATCACTACGCCACCCGCGAGCGCCGCTATGGAGGGCGCTGAGCCGCCGTTGGCGCCAGCTGCCCCAGCTGGCACCGGTCAGCCGCGCAGCGATCTGCCGGTGCGCGTCGCCTCGGCGATGGTCATGCTGGGCATTGCCGGTTTTGCGCTGTGGCAGGGCGGGCTGGTGCTCAAGGGCTTTATCGCGCTGGTGGGCTTTGCCGTGTTTACAGAATATGTCGCGCTGGCCGCGAAGATTGCGCCGGATCCGCCGCGGATGACAACTGCGGTGGTTACGGGTGCGCTTTATATCGGCTGGGCGGCTTTTGCGCTGATCGTGATGCCGGTTGCGATGTTCGTTGCGGTGCTCGGCCTGGTCATCTGCACCGATACCGGCGCCTATTTCGCCGGGCGGGCGATTGGCGGGCCGAAGATTGCGCCGGCGATCAGCCCTTCGAAAACCTGGGCCGGCCTTGGCGGCGGCATGGCGGCAGCGGCGCTGTGGACCACGCTGGCGGCGCTGAGCGGGGGCTATATGCTCTCGGGCCTTTCGCCCACCGGGCCCAGTCTGGCCGAAGCGCTGCGCACGACCAATCTGGGCACTGCGGCGCTGATCGGCGCCGGGCTGGCAGTGGCAGCGCAGGCCGGCGATTTCTATGAAAGCTGGCTCAAGCGCCGCGCAGGCGTGAAGGACAGTGGGCGGCTCATTCCGGGGCATGGCGGGGTGTTTGATCGGGTTGACGGCTTGCTGCCAGTCGCCATCATAGCCGGAACGGTTTGGGCATACAGTGCAGGAGCAGGAGGCGCATGACGCGCACGATCACGATTCTGGGCGCGACGGGATCGGTCGGCGCTTCCACGCTCGATCTGGTGCGCCGCAACCGCGACATGTTCCGGGTCATCGCGCTGACGGCCAATTGTCAGGCTGCCGAACTGGCGGCGCTGGCCCGCGAATTCGGGGCCGAAACCGCTGTCGTGGCCGACGAAAGCTGTCTGCCGGCCCTGCGCGAGGCGCTTTCGGGCAGCGGCATTGCGGCGGCAGGCGGGGCGGCTGCAGTGATCGAGGCTGCTGCGCGCGGTGCGGACATCACCATGGCCGCCATCGTCGGCTGCGCAGGCCTTGCGCCCACCATGGCCGCGATCGAATGCGGCAAGGCGGTGGCGCTGGCCAACAAGGAAGCGCTGGTTTCCGCCGGTGACGTGATGACCGCCGCCGTGGCGCGCACCGGAGCCACGTTGCTGCCGGTGGACAGCGAGCACAACGCGATTTTCCAGTGCTTGGCGGGCAACGATCCCGCGCATGTGCATGCCATCACGCTGACTGCCAGCGGCGGCCCGTTCCGCGAATGGGAAATGGAACGCATTCACCGTGCGACTCCGGCCGAAGCGGTGAAGCATCCCACCTGGTCGATGGGCGCGAAAATCAGCGTCGATTCCGCCACGATGATGAACAAGGGGCTCGAATTCATCGAGGCCTATCATCTGTTTCCGGTCGGCGTGGAGCGACTGCGCATCGTGATCCACCCGCAGTCCATCGTTCACTCGATGGTCGAATACCGCGATGGCTCAACCCTCGCGCAGCTCGGCCCGTCTGACATGCGCGTGCCGATTGCCTCGGCGCTGGCCTGGCCCGCGCGCATGGATACGCCGTGCGCGCCGCTCGATCTGGCGGCCATCGGCTCGCTCAGCTTCTTCAAGCCCGACGAGGAGCGCTTCCCGGCTACCCGCGTCGCGCGTGAGGCAGTGATCGCGGGCGGCGCGGCGCCTGCCGTGCTCAATGCCGCTAACGAAATTGCCGTGGCCGCGTTCCTCGCTGGTCAGATCGGGTTCACCCGCATTGTGCAATCAGCCGAAGATGTGCTGGCGCGCGGTCTTCCCTATGCTCCGGCCAGCCTTGAAGATGTGATCGCGGTGGACCGGGAAACCCGTATCCGTGCCGCCGAGATGATGGAGAACGCACTTTGAACGCTGCGGTGCAGAGCCCCGGTCTGCTGATGACAGTGCTGGCCTTCGTGCTGGTGCTGGGGCCGCTGGTGTTCATCCACGAGCTTGGCCACTATCTCGTCGGCCGCTGGTTCGGGGTGAAAGCAGACAGCTTTTCCATCGGCTTCGGCAAGGAAGTTGCGGGATGGACCGACAAGCGCGGCACGCGCTGGAAGCTTTCCGCGCTGCCGCTGGGCGGCTATGTGCAGTTTGCGGGCGACATGAACCCCGCCAGCACACCCAGCGCCGAATGGCTGGCGCTCCCCGCCGAAGAGCGTGCACAGACGTTTCAGGCCAAACCCGTGTGGCAGCGCGCGCTCATCGTGCTGGCAGGCCCGCTGACCAACCTGCTGCTGGCCGTCGCCATTCTGGCCGGTTTCACCATGGCTTACGGCAAAGTCGTGGTGCCGCCTGTGATCGGCATGGTGCAGCCCGGATCCGTGGCGGCCAAGGCCGGATTGCAGCCGGGCGACCGGGTCGTCTCGCTCCAGGGTTCGGATATCGACAGCTTCCTGCAGGTCCGCCTCGCGGTGGCGCAGCATCCGGGTGAAGCGCTTGATCTGGTGATCGAGCGCCAGGGCCGCCGCATCGCGCTGCCTGCCGTGGCTGGCGCAAAAGAAGTGACCGACCGCTTCGGCAATACGCAAAAGATCGGTTATCTCGGCATCGGACCCGCTTCGGCCGAGCGTGTGAGTGTCGGGCCGGTGGGCGCCGTGGGTGATGCCGTGATCCAGACGCGCGACATCATGGGCATGATGATCACCGGAATCCAGCAGATCGTGACTGGCAAGCGCGAAGTCAAGGAACTGGGCGGGCCAATCAAGATCGCCAAGTATTCGGGCGAGCAGCTCGCATCGGGCTGGGCCAACTACGTCTGGTTCATCGCGCTGATCTCGATTAACCTCGGGTTCATCAACCTCTTGCCAATTCCGGTGCTCGATGGCGGGCACCTTGCGTTCTACGCGATCGAGGCGGTCAGCCGCCGTCCAGTAAGCCAGCGCGGGCAGGAATGGGCCTTCCGCACTGGCCTGGCGCTGGTCATGGCGCTGATGCTGTTCGTGACTTTCAACGACGTTGCTTCGTTGCACGTTTTCGGAGGGTAGGGAGATTTCGCGCGGTCAGGCTTCGTTCACGCCTTCGGGCCGAACGATAGGGGGGACCGGATTTTCCACAAAATGCGGGGCAATTACGGTCTGCTGCGGTGTGCTTGCTT
>JAIXYF010000478.1 GCA_027490345.1 Novosphingobium sp. | reverse complement strand
GGGCCGCGCCGCCGTTACCCCGCCCGCCGCGCCCGGCCGGTTGGCCGTGGCCTCCGCCCCCGCCGCAGAAGAGGAGCTGCCCGATTCCGATGCCGGCGATGCGGTCGGTCCGGGCCTGCCTGCGGCCAGCGAACAGAGCCGTGAGGCAAAACGCTTCGACCGGGTGGACAAGAACCGCGATGGCCGGATCAGCCGCACCGAAATGCTGAGCCCGCGCGTGAAGGATTTCCGCAAGCTCGATGTTGATGGCAACAACCTGCTGACCTTCGACGAATGGTCGTTCGCCACCGACAACCGCTTCAAGGGCGCGGACAAGAACGGCGATGGCGGTTTGAGCCGCGAGGAGTTTGCCACCACCAAGCAGAAGAAACCGAAGAAACCCGCCTGCAAATGCTGACATACGCCCTTACCCCTACAGGGGAGAGGGCCGGGTGAGGGGCTGTCAGGCCACCGAAGGCAACCACGCCGCCAGATCGGCCTTGGCGCGCGCGGTATAGGCTTCCTTGCGCTGCTTCTTCTTGGTCGAAGGATCGGGCGGCGGAAACAGGCCGAAATTGACGTTCATCGGCTGATAGGTCTCAGCCTCGGCATCGCCCGTGATATGCGAAAGCAGCGCGCCCAGCGCAGAAGTGCGCGGCGGCGCGGTCCACGCGCTGCCGGCGATCTCGGCCGCGGTCATCAGCCCGGCCAACAGGCCCACCGTACCGCTTTCGACATAGCCTTCGCAGCCGGTGATCTGCCCGGCAAAGCGGATATGATCGGCTGATTTCAGGCGCAGCTGCCGGTCCAGCAAGGTCGGCGCATTAAGGAAGGTGTTGCGGTGCAGCCCGCCAAGCCGCGCAAACTCGGCCTGTTCAAGCCCCGGGATCGTGCGGAACACGCGAACTTGTTCGGCATGTTTGAGCTTGGTCTGGAAGCCCACCATGTTCCACAGCGTGCCCAGCTTGTTGTCCTGCCGTAGCTGGACCACGGCATAAGGCCAGCGCCCATTCGGGTGCTCGGCGGTTGCCCAGTGCGGGTTATCCAGCCCCACCGGCTTCATCGGGCCGAAGCGAAGCGTCTCCACCCCGCGCGAGGCCATCACTTCGATGGGCATGCATCCATCGAAATAGGGCGTATTGGCCTCCCATTCCTTGAACTCGGTCTTGTCGCCCGCCAGTAGCTCCTCGCGGAAGGCCTCGTATTGCGGGCGGGTCATCGGGCAATTGATGTAGTCGCGCCCGTCGCCGCCCAGTGCCAGGCTGGCCTGCGCGCCCTTGTCCCAGCGCGAGGCCATCCACGCCACGTCCATGTTGATGGAGTCGTGGTAGACGATGGGGGCTATGGCATCGAAGAACGCGAGGGCATCGGCGCCGGTTGCCGCGCCGATGCTGGAGGCGAGGGCAGGTGCAGTGAGCGGCCCGGTCGCGACGATGGTGAGGCCATCTGCCGGCAAGACATCCACCCGCTCGCGCACGATTTCCAGCGTTGGCTGCGCGGCCAGCATCGCCTCGACCTCTGCTGAAAACACATCGCGGTCCACCGCCAGGGCCGAGCCTGCCGGCACGCGTGCCTTTTCAGCTGCCGCCATCAGCAGGCTGCCGCATTGCCGCATCTCGTAATGCAGCAGGCCGACCGCGTTCTTCTCATCATCATCGGAACGGAACGAATTGGAACACACGAGTTCGGCCAGTCCGTCGCTGTTGTGGGCGGCCGTTCTCTCCTCGCCGCATCCGCGCATTTCCGAAAGCCGCACGCGAATGCCGCGCCGCGCCAGCTGCCACGCCGCTTCGCTTCCGGCCATGCCGCCGCCGATGATGTGAACCTGATGTGTCATCGCGCACGCATTGGCATTGCGCTTCTGCCCTAGCAAGCCCTAGGGACCGGAAGGGAAGGCCAGATTGGAACGATGTCCATGCCGCAGCACGCCTTGATCGAACAACGCCCTTGGCTGCTGGCCAGCCTGATCGCGGGAATCAGCTATTGGTTCGTAGCGGACAGCTGGGTCCCGGGCCTGTTCCTGATCGCATGGAAGGGCGCGGGCGTCGGCCTGCTGGCGGTCTATGCCTGGCGGCATCACCCGGTGGCAGACGCGCACCGCATCGCGCTGGTTCTGGCGCTGGGGGCGCTGGGCGACATGGTGCTGGTGGTGAACTTCACTGGCGGCGCGGCGGCGTTTCTGCTGGGGCATCTGGCGGCGATTACGCTTTATGGGCGCCATCGCCGCGCGGCCATGGCGGGAGGCGAAAGGCTCACCATGGCGGCCTTGCTGCTGGCCGTTCCCATGGCCAGCTTCGCGCTCACGGGCCGCGCCGACGTGGCGTTTTATGCACTGGGGCTGGGGGGGATGGCGGCGGCCGCCTTTGCCAGCGATTTTCCGCGCAGCCAGGTGGCGCTGGGGGGTGCGCTGTTTGCTATGTCGGATCTGCTGATCTTCGCGCAGATGGGGCCGTTGGCGGACAGTGCGATCCCGCGCCTGCTGATCTGGCCGCTCTACTATTTCGGCCAGTTCCTGATTGCCATTGGCGTGATCGGCGCGCTGCGGCGCAAGGGTGCGTTCACCGCGCCCTGAACAAGGCGGCCCGGCAGGCGATATCAGGGCAGCAGCACAGCGCCGTCTGCATCGCGCGCCAGCGGCCTATGTCCAGTTATAGCGCTCAGCGGCAGCGCCGCGTAGACATGCGGAAAAAGCTGCCCTCCGCGCGATGGCTCCCACCTCACTGCATCGCTCAGCGCAGCGAGGTCCACCGCCGCCACATGCAGTCCGGTCTGGCCGGCAAAATGCTTGTCCACCGTCTCTGTCACCTGCTCTGCGGCGGAGAGGTGGATATAGCCATCGGCCAGATCGATCGGCGCGCCGAGGAACACCCCGTCGCGCAGCAGCACGGCCATTTGCTCGCCCGTCAGCACTTTATAGGCCGTGGTCATTCCTCTACGGCGCCTTCCGCCTCGTGCTCTTCTTCGGCCAGACGCACCGCACTCACCACGCTCTCGCCGCCTGAAACGTTGAACAGCCGCACACCGGCAGACCCGCGCCCGATCACCCGCAGCGATTCCAGCGGCAGGCGGATCAGCTTGGCCTGATCGGTGACAAGCATCAGTTGATCGGCCTGCACCGCCGGGAAGCTGGCGACCACTGGGCCATTGCGCGCGATGTTGTCGATATTGGTGATGCCCTGTCCGCCGCGCCCGGTGCGGCGATACTCATAGGCCGAGGAGAGCTTGCCATAGCCATTGGCGCAGACGGTGAGGATGAACTGCTCGTGCGCCTGCAATTCGGCAAACCGCTCGGGCGTCATGGCGGGCTCGCCGTCCTTATCGCCCTTCCACGGGGCGAAGCGGACATATTCCTCGCGTTCTTCGGCGCTCGTGCCCACTCGGTGAAGGATCGAGAGCGAGATCACCTCGTCATCGGCCTTGAGCGTCATGCCGCGCACGCCGGTCGAGGTGCGGCTCGTAAACTCGCGCACTTCATCGCCGGCAAAGCGAATCGCCTTGCCCGCCCGGGTGGCGAGCAGCACGTCGTCCGAGGGTTCCAGAAGCCCGACGCCGATCAGCCGGTCCTCGTCGCCTTCCTCAAAGCGCATCGCGAACTTGCCGTTGGTGGGGATGTTGGCGAAGGCATCCATCGCATTGCGCCGCACATTGCCCTTGGCGGTGGCGAAGACCACCGAAAGCTTGCCCCATTCCGCCTCGTCCTCGGGCAGGGGGAGCACGGTCGCGATCGTCTCGCCTGCATCAAGCGCAGGGAGCAGGTTGACCATCGGCCGTCCGCGCGTGGTCGGCCCGCCTTCGGGCAGGCGCCACACCTTGAGGCGATAGACCTTGCCTGCGGTCGAGAAGAACAGCACCGGCGTGTGCGTGCTCGTGACGAACATCGTCGCCACGGCATCCTCTTGCTTCGTCGCCATGCCGCTGCGGCCCTTGCCGCCCCGGTTCTGCGCGCGGAAGGTGGAGAGCGGGGTGCGCTTGATATAGCCATCGAGGGTGATCGTGACGACCATGTCCTCGCGCTCGATCAGATCTTCGTCCTCGATCCCGTCAGCCGGTGCGGTGATGATCGACTTGCGCGGCGTGGCATAGGCATCGCGCACAGCGACCAGTTCTTCGCGCATCACGGCAAAGAGCTTTTCGCGGTCGGCGAGGATGGCCAGAAACGCGGCAATCGCCTTGGCCAGCACTTCCAGCTCGCCGCCGATTTCATCGCGGCCCAGCGCCGTCAGGCGGTGGAGCCTGAGATCGAGGATCGCCCGCACCTGGATTTCGCTCAGGCGGTAGCTGCCGCCAGAGCCTTCGAGCGCCTCGTCCTCGATCGCCTCGACCAGCCGGATATATTGCGCGATGTCGCC
>JAIXYF010000308.1 GCA_027490345.1 Novosphingobium sp. | reverse complement strand
GGTCGTCGAAGGCTTCATCCGCAAGGGCATCAACGCGCGCCTTACGCGCAACGATGTCATCGTCTCGCAGACCGTCATCCACTCGCTGCGCCGCTTCAAGTACGACGTGGCCGAAGTGCGCGGCGGGCTGGAATGCGGTGTGGTGCTGGCCGATACCAACGACGTCAAGCCGGGCGACCAGCTTGAAGTGTTCGAGGTCGAGGAGCGCGTGCGCACACTGTGATGCACGCGTTTCTGTCCGGCTGCCAGGGGCTGTCCTGAATGCCCCGCTATGTCGCCCTGCTAGGTTCGATCAACGTCGGCGGCAACCGGCTGACGATGGCGGAGCTGCGCGCGGCGTTCGAGAGCGAGGGGCTGGCGAATATCGAGACCGTGGTGGCGAGCGGCAATGTGCTGTTCGATCACGATGAGCGGCCGACGCCGGGCCTTGAGGAAAAGCTTGAAGGCCTTGTGCGCGCCAAGTTCGATATGCGCAGCATCGTCGCGGTGCGCAGCGTGGAGGAAATTCGCAGCAGCATCGAGGACAATCCGTTCACCGGACACGGCGCGGACGCCAATGTCCACACGCTGTTTCTTGATGGCGATGCGGACCCGGCGCAGTTCAGAGTGCTGGTGGCCGATCAGGCGGAGCGCGGGCCCGAAAGGCTCGCACTGGGTGATCGCTCGCTCTATATTGATTATGTCGAAGGTGTGGCTGTCAGCCGGATGACGGGCGCGTTTCTCGAGAGGCGGCTGGATCGGCGCGGCACCGCACGCAATGTGCGTTCGCTCGCGCGCATTCTGGCGAAGATGCGGTAAAGGATCAGGTATAGATGGCAAAACAGCCCGCATCCCCGGAAACCCGTTCGGTCCGCCTGCTCAAGGTGGGCGAACAAGTTCGCCATATCCTTTCCGAACTGCTGATGCGGCAAGAAGTGCACGATGAAGTGCTGAGCGCGCATTCGGTTTCGGTCACGGAAGTGCGCATGTCGCCCGATCTCAGGCACGCGACGGCTTTTATCAAGCCGCTGCTGGGCGCGAACGAGGAGGCGGTGCTGAAGGCGCTGCGCACCAACACCGCGTTTTTCCAGAAAGAAGTGGCTCAGCGCCTGCGCCTGAAATACGCGGCCAAGATGCGCTTTCAGGCTGATGAAAGCTTCGATGTTGCAAGCCATATCGACAAGTTGCTGGCCGATCCCAAAGTGCAGCGGGACCTGACCGAGGATTAACCCGGCACCATCCGCGCGCGGATCGTGACGTTCACCATCGCGCCGATGATCCACGGAAAGGCGGTCATCCCGAACTGGCGCCGATCGATCACGCCGGTGCCGACGATGGAAATGGGCTGCGTGCCGCCGGTGGAGAAAGGCGGAACCGAGAACGTGACATTGAGCGTGATGGGCCGCGTGATCCCGCGAGCCGTGATCTCGCCCGCGACCGTGGCGGTGCGTTCCCCGTTCATCTTCAGCTTCCGGCCGACGAAGTGCACTGTTGGGTGGCGCGCCACATCGAAGAAGCTGCGGCCGCGCAGCGTCTTCGTCTGCGCGTCGCCGGTCGTTAGCGTGCGCGCGTCGATATCGACGACCATGTCGAGCGCTTCGAGATTGGAAAACGAGAGATTGAACGTGCCCGACATGTCCGGGAACTTCGCGGTTTTCGAAGCTATGCCGAGGAAGGGGACTTTCGCGTCAACGTGGCTCGCGCTGTGGTCGATCACATAGCGCAGGTCTGCAGCCATGGCCCCTGCCGGCTGGAGCAGGGCTAGCAGCGCAGCAAGCGCAAGGATCAGGCGGGCGGGCAAGTTTGGCATGGTGATCCTTGTTGCGCGCATCGCATGAACAAGCCGTGACAAAGGGCAGCAGGCTTGCCAACGCTTGGCTTTCGCGCTGCAATGCCTATGTGGACGGGGATATGGCAAGCCTCCCTTTCCGCCACCGGGCAACCGCGAGCACCGCGCAATGAGCATTTGTGAGCTTTATGCTCCGCTGGAAGCGGGTGATTTGCGGATCGAGCCGCTACGCGAGGAGCACCGCGAGGCTTTGCGCGCGGCCTGCGTGCAGGACAGCGAAATCTGGGAAATCTATCCCTTCTGCTATGTGGGCGAGCATTTTGATCCGCAGTTTGACAGCCTGCTCGCCAGCCCGCCGGGGCGCTGCGTCTATGCGGTGTTGCAGGGCGGCACGGTGGTGGGGATGACGGCGTGGATCGCGTTTGGCGATCCGGGCTGGTCGATCGAGATCGGCAACAGCTTTATCGTGCCCACCTTGCGCAGCACCGGTTTCAACGGGCGTTTGAAGCGGCTGATGATCGACCACGCCTTCGCCTGCGGATACGAACGCGTGGTGTTCAAGGTGGACGTGATCAACACCCGCAGCCGCGCCGCTGTGCGCAAGCTGGGCGCGGCCGAGGAAGGCGTCATGCGGCGCGAGCGCAAGACCTGGACGGGGCGCGTGCGCGATACGGTGCTGTATGGGCTGCTGCGTGAGGACTGGCTGGGCAGGAACGATCAGGCCGCGCAGCCATGACCGAAACGCTTTATCTTGTCGCCACGCTGGTTGTGCCGATGGTGGTTGCCATCGTGTTTCATGAGATCGCCCATGGCTGGGCCGCGCGCCTGCTGGGCGATCCGACCGCTTACGAGCAGGGGCGGCTCAGCCTCAATCCGCTGCGCCATGTCGATCCGGTGGGCACGCTGATCCTGCCGGGGATGCTCAAGCTGCTGGGGCTGCCGGTGTTTGGATGGGCAAAGCCGGTGCCGGTCAGCTATGCGCGCCTGCGCAGCCCCAAGCGCGATATGGCGCTGGTGGCAGCGGCCGGGCCGGGCATGAACTTCGTCCTGGCAGCGCTGGCTGCCGTTGGTTTTGGGCTGCTCCTGCGCGTGGCGGATCCGCAAGGCCCCCCCGGCGCGACGACCTTGTTCGTGGCGGAGAACTTGAAGAACTTCATTGCAATCAACGTGTTTCTTGGAACATTTAATCTGCTTCCGCTTCCGCCGTTCGATGGATCACGCATTTTGCGTGGGCTGGCACCGGCGGCGGGCGTGCGGCTGCTTGACCGGATCGAGCCCATCGGCATTCCGCTGTTCATGATCGTGTTCATCGTGCTGCCTTGGGCCATGCCGGGGCTCCATATCGTCGACCGCCTGATCGGTCCGCCGATGGAATGGATGCTGGGTCTGTTCGAGCAGATCGTGGCGTTCGTGGCCGGGCCGGAGTTGGATTGACCACGCTGGTATGGTGAATGGCTGGATCATCCTCGACAAGCCGCACGGGCTGGGCTCGACGCAGGCCGTGGCGGCGGCGAAGCGCAACCTCAGGCAAGCGGGCTACGGCAAGGTCAAGGTTGGCCACGGCGGGACGCTTGATCCGCTGGCGACGGGCGTGCTGCCGATTGCGGTGGGCGAGGCGACCAAGCTGGCCGGGCGGATGCTGGATGCGAGCAAGGAATATGCGTTCACGGTGCGCTTCGGCGCGGAGACTGATACGCTCGATTTGGAAGGCAAGGTCATCGCGACCAGTGACGTGCAGCCATCGCTGGACGAGATGGAGGCCGTGCTGCCCCGCTTTACCGGGCCGATCGAGCAAGTGCCGCCAGCTTACTCGGCCATCCTGATCGACGGTGAGCGCGCTTATAACCGGGCGCGGGCAGGGGAGGCGGTGGAGATGAGAAGCCGCGCGGTGACGATCCATTCCCTGCAAGCCGCGCCGCCGGTTGACGGTGAAGCCACCCTTATCGCGCATGTTTCCAAAGGTACCTATATTCGAAGCCTCGCGCGGGACATTGCCTATGCCCTAGGCACGGTTGGCCATGTCACCATGTTGCGCCGTCTTCGCGCGGGTCCGTTTGGCCTTGCGGAGGCGATTTCGCTGGACAAATTGAACGATGTGGGTAAGGGCGCTCCCCTTGAACATGCACTCTTGCCGCTGCAGGCAGGGCTGGTCGACATCCCGGCTCTTGACCTTACGCCCGAGCAGGCAAGGGCGGTCCGCCAGGGCCGCGTTCTTGACGGGCTGCCCCATCACGACGGGCTTTACTGGGTGCGCTCCGGATCGGTTCCGGTCGCTTTGGTCGAACTTTCAGGCATGAGCCTGAGCGTTGTGCGGGGGTTCAACCTTCCCGATGTCGCGGAGTAAGATTTATGTCGGTTACCGCTGAAAAGAAGCAGGAAATCATTCAGGACAACGCGCGGGGCGCGAATGACACGGGCTCGCCCGAGGTGCAGGTCGCGATCCTGACCAGCCGTATCCTGACCCTGACCGAGCACTTCAAGGCTCACCACAAGGACAACCATTCGCGCCGCGGGCTGCTGATGATGGTCAACAAGCGGCGCTCGCTGCTCGACTATCTCAAGAAAAAGGATGTGGCGCGCTACAATGCCCTCATCCAGAAGCTCGGTCTGCGCAAGTAACCAAGCGGAAAGCGGCCCCCACGTGGGCCGCTTTTTGCATCTGGCACCCGCTTTGCAATTCGGCAGGCGGGAAATCCCGGGGGCCGCAAACAGGCCCCGCACCGGACCGGGACGGCACACCCGGCAGCAAACCCCGTGCGCAATTTGGTGCGCGGGCTTGAAGGAAAACACATGTTCGACGTCAAGACAGTATCGCTGGAGTGGGGCGGCAAGACCCTCACTCTGGAAACCGGCCGCATTGCCCGTCAGGCTGACGGCGCGGTCCTCGCCACTTATGGCGAAACCGTTGTGCTCTGCGCGGTGACAGCCGCCAAGAAGGTCAAGGAAG
>JAIXYF010000502.1 GCA_027490345.1 Novosphingobium sp. | reverse complement strand
CGCTGGAAAGCACGCTGGATCTGCGCTCAACAAATGGCATGAGCTATGCCGAGGCGCTGCTGCAACTGGGCCATCCCGAACAGGCTCGCGCAATGTTCGCACAGGCGCTGCTGCTTTCCCCGCAAAACCCCTATTCGCGGCTGATGCTGGCCGAAGCGCAGCTGGCGGTGGGCGATGCGGCAGGCGTGCTGCGCACCCTGCGGCCTCTGTCCGATAGCGTGCTGGCGGGCCAGCGCGAGCTGGATCTGGCCGTGCGAGCCGCCCGCGCCGCCAACGATCCGGCGGCAGGCGCGCTGCTGGCCCGGCTGCAGGATCCGCAAACGAAGCGCAACGAACAGCTTGCCGCCGCCGCGCAGGCCGCGCTGCAGCAGCAGGACTGGAAAGCTGCGCTAGCGGCTTATGCCCAGATACCCGGGCATGATGGCGATGCCGAAGTTTTGCGGCGCATGGCCACCGCAGCGATCAGGCTGGGGGATGCCGATGGCGCCCTGCGCCAGGCAGACAAGGCGCTCGAACTGGCGCCTCGCAATCCCGATATGCTCCACACCGCAGCGCTCGCCCGGCTCGAAGCGGGCCGTGACCGCGATACGATGCTGCGTCTGATGAAGGAAGCCAGCCGGCTCGATCCCGCCAATCGCCTGTTTCGGGCCGATCTGGCGCGGGCGCAGGCGGCTTCGGGCTAGGGCTTTGCCGGCGCGGCGTGTCCGGGCGAAATCGCGCCCATCACTGCCTCTCACGCCTGTATGGTGTTATTCCCCCGCGCAGGCGGACCTCCGTCCGGTCCTTCAGGATCGCGCGCGGCGGCTCCTGAAGGACGGGTGAGGCAGAGGGGGGTACTCAGGTAAGTCCGTTCGCCGGCTCAGCCGCGACGGCGGCGGCGCGCCAGCGCGAGGCCGATGATGCCCGCGCCAAACAGGCCCAGCATGCCCGGCTCGGGAACAGCCGTCCCGCCCGAGGTGGTCGAAGTGGTGGTGCCGCCCGAGGTGGTCGTGCCGCCCGAAGTGGTTGTGCCGCCCGTTGTCGTGGATGTGCCGCCAGACGTGGTCGAAGTGGTCGTGCCGCCCGTGGTCGTCGAAGTGGTGCCGCCCGAAGTCGAGCTGGTCGACGTGGTGGTGGTGCCGCCCGAGGTGGTGGTGCCGCCCGTGGTCGACGATGTCGTGGTGCCGCCCGTGGTGGTGGTGCCGCCCGTGGTGCTCGAGCTGGAGCTCGAGGTGCTGCAGCTGCCCTTGTGGCCGCAGTTGCAATAGTGGGTGTGCTTCCACCAGGTCGCCGAAGCCGGCGTGCTCATCATGGTCGTGCCGATGAGAGCGGCCGAAGTCAGAAGAATGCGCTTCATGGTTATGTCCCCTTGCCAGAACTTGAAATGCCAGAACTAAATTAAGCCTTGGTGCACACGACCCTGCCGGGCAGGATCCTGTGGTTAAGCCCTGACAAAGCAAACTTGGTGCCAACTACGTATTTCTGCTGTTTTTGCTGGTTAACGGGGGTTTGGAGAAGGCGCGGGTGTAAAAATTGCCGACGAAAAAAGCGGATTTAACTCTGCCGCTGCGCCACATCGCTCATGAAGCGCACGGCATCGCCATCGGCCAGCCAGCCGGCCTCAGCCGAGACCGCGCCCAGCATCTCGATCAGGTCGTCCTGTTCGGCCTTGGCAAAATTGCCCAGCACATATCCCGTCACGCGGTCCTTATGGCCGGGATGGCCGATGCCCAGCCTCACCCGGCGAAATTCGGGGCCGATATGCTGGTCGATGGAACGCAGGCCATTGTGCCCGGCATGGCCGCCGCCCTGCTTCACCTTCACCTTGAACGGCGCCAGATCCAGCTCGTCGTGAAACACCGTGAGGGCACCGGGCTCCAGCTTGTAGAAGCGCAGTGCCTCGCTCACCGCGCGGCCGCTTTCGTTCATGAAGGTGGCTGGCTTGAGCAGGACCACGCGCTGGCCGTTCACGCGGCCATCCTGCACCCAGCCCTGAAACTTCTTCTGGACCGGGCCAAAGCTGTGCACTTCGGCGATGGTATCGAGCGCCATGAAGCCGACATTGTGCCGGTGGAGCGCATATTGGGGCCCGGGATTGCCGAGACCGACCCAGAGCTGCATGGCGAGGGTCTTTCTGCAGGGGCTGGCGATGCTGTACGCAATCAGCCAGAGGGTGTGCCGGTCCCTCGCGCCGAGGGGGAGGGACCGGTCACTCTGTTCATGGCAGCCGCAGCGGGCTGCCGGCATCAGCGCCTGGCGACAATCAGATGCGCAGGAAATCGGCGTGAAGCGGGCGCTCCGACACCGGGTGGAAGGCAACGTCCTTGGGCTGGGTGCGCACGGTCACGCCGCCCACGGTGAGCTCGATCACGGAATCGAAGAACTTGCCGGTGCCAAGCTGGCGGCGCAGTTCCTTTTCCTCGACGTGGATCGAAACGGGATCCTGATTGCCGCCATAGATTACGGCGGGAGTGCGGCCTTCGCGGCGCAGTGCTCGGGAGGCTCCCTTGCCAGCCCGATCGCGCGCCTCGGCCGGCAGATGCAGCGTGTCGCTCATGTACCTGTACCTTCACGTTGTTGTGTTGAACCATCGTCCCTGCGCCACGCCTCCAGGGATGACCATGCGCGCGGGGAAGCGGCGGCCGATAGCGTCTTGGCGCGAAAAAGCAAGCAGAAGCCGGGCGCGGCCTTGCTCAATACACCCTCTTCACCATCCAGCCGCGCGCTTCCAGCAGGCGCGGCAGGCCGTCGATGCCCGCAACATGCGCCGCGCCCACCGCGATGAAGGGCTTTGCGCCGTCTTTCAGCATGGCATCGATCTGGTTTGCCCAATCGAGATTGCGCCGGGTGAGCAGCGCGCCCCGCAAGGCGGGATCGGCGAGGAAACCGGTCTGTGCCTCCCGCGCAATGCCCAGTTCATCGCCGCGCAGCCACAGCTTGAGCATATCGGCCTCGTCGTCGCGGGTGTCCGCCGCCTCGTGCGCCACTTGCTCCAGCAGCACGGTCTGCGCGCGCGGCGGCAACGCATCGAAGATGCTAAACTGGCTGTCGATGGTCTCCAGCCCCACAACCGGCTTTGCTCCGATCAAGCGGCGCAGCTCGGGCTCCACGCCGCTATCGGGCTCCATCCCCTGCTTGAGGCCGCCGATAGCCGCGATCTGCAGCGCCACCGCCCAGCTTTCCTGATCCTTGAACTGCGCATCCTGCAGCGAAAGCGCCTTGTAGACTTTGGCCAGATCGCTGCGAAACTTTGGCCCTACCCGCGTGCTGGGCGGGGGTAGATCGGGGGTAAACGCCAGCCTGCCGAGCGCCGCGCCCGCCACTTCGGAATTCAGCGGCTCGCCGATTTCCAGCACCAGCCGGTCTGCGGCAGCCATCGCGCCATCGATGACAGGGCGGCGCCACGATGTGCCGGGGGGCAGCGCATGCACCGTGCCCAGCAGCCAGCCGCGCACATCGCTGCTGCCGCCGTTGCGGTCCGTGATCGCCCAGAGCGCGACTTTGGCAGGCTCGGCCGGCGGCGGCTTGGCCGCGCCGCAAGCCGCCAGCCCGATCAGCAGGCAGGTCGCCAGCACGAAAGCCGCCAGCAGGTTTGCGATGCGGGGCAGGGGAGAGGGGCACAGCGTCATGTCTGCTGCGGGATGGACCAAGCCGGTGGCCGAAGCAACTGGCAGGCCGGTGATTTGCCGCCGCTCATTTGGAATGGGGGGAATTGATTTGAACCAGCCAATCGGCCAAAGCGCGCAGGCCATGGCCCAACCTGAAAACACCCCGTCCCAGCCGCCCAAAGACTCCCCGCTGAGCGTGCAGGACATGATCCTTGCGCTCCACGCGTATTGGGGCGCGCACGGCTGCCTGATCCTCCAGCCTTATGATATGCGCATGGGCGCGGGCACGTTCCATCCCGCCACCACGCTGCGCTCGCTCGGGCCAAGCCCATGGAACGCGGCTTATGTCCAGCCCAGCCGCCGCCCGACCGACGGGCGCTACGGCGAAAACCCCAACCGGCTGCAGCATTATTACCAGTATCAGGTGATCATGAAGCCCAGCCCGGCGGACTTCCAGAACCTCTACCTCGGCAGCCTGTTCGCCATCGGCATCGATCCGCTGCTCCACGATATCCGCTTTGTTGAGGACGACTGGGAATCGCCCACGCTCGGCGCCTGGG
>JAIXYF010000191.1 GCA_027490345.1 Novosphingobium sp. | reverse complement strand
TAAGGACGGGCTGGAAAAGCACTTCGAGGAGCGCCTGCGCGGCACACCTGGCGCGCGGCGGGTTGAGGCGACGGCAGGCGGCCGCGTGGTGCGCGATCTCGGCACGCGCGAAGACGTGCCGGGCAGGCCCATCCAGCTGACCATCGATGCCGCGCTGCAAGACTATGCCGCCCGCCGCATCGGGCTTGAATCCGGCTCGGTCGTGGTGATGGACTGCGCGACAGGCGATCTCCTCGCGATGGTTTCGATGCCCAGCTTCGACCCCAACAGCTTTGCCGACGGGATCGGCCGGATCGAATGGAAGATGCTGGCCGAAGACGACCACGTGCCCTTGCGCAACAAGGTGCTGCGCGGGCTCTATCCGCCCGGCTCCACGGTCAAGCCGATGGTGGCGCTCTCGTTCCTCGAAGCCGGGCTTGATCCCGAAGCAAGCGTGAATTGCGGCGGGGGCCTGCGCGTCGGCAACCGCGTGTTCCACTGCTGGAATCGGCGCGGACACGGAACGGTCAACATGGCCAAGGGCATCTACCAATCGTGCGATGTCTATTTCTACCACTTTGCGCAGGCCATCGGGATGGACTCTATCGCGGCGATGGCGCGGCGGCTGGGGCTGGGGCAGGAATTTCCCATGCCCTATCCGGGCCAATCCTATGGCACCGTGCCCGATCCGGCCTGGAAAGCCCGCAAATATGGCAAGGAATGGGCGATCTACGATACGGTGAACGCCACGATCGGCCAGGGCTACATGCTGGTCAATCCGCTGCAGCAGGCGGTGATGGCCGCGCGCATTGCCTCGGGCCGCCAGCTCATGCCGCGCCTGCTGATGGACCGCCGCACGCCGCAGACGGCATCGCTCGGCATCCGGCAGGATCACCTCGATCTGGTCCATGCGGCGATGAGCGAAGTGGTCAATGGGCGCGGCACCGCAGGCAAGGCACGCCTGCCGGTGGAAGGCGTGCAGATGGCGGGCAAGACCGGCACCGCGCAAGTCGTCGGGCTTAATGTGGGCAACGGCAAGGGCGGCTTGTGGAAGCACCGCGACCATGGCCATTTCATCTGCTTCGCCCCGTTCGACAAGCCGCGCTATGCCTGCGCCGTGACCATCGAGCACGGCGGCGGATCGGGCGCGGCCTATCCCATCGCGCGCGATGTGATGACCTTCCTGTTCGACCGCGCCAAGGCGATGGAAGTGCTGGAAGGGTTTGAAAAGACCTGGGGCGGCACTGTGCAGCAGCGCATGGCCGCGCGCTATGATGCCTATGCCGCAAAGTTTGGCGCCAGCGCGCCCGCCGCGCCCGATGAGGAACAGGCGGCCGAAGTCGTGGCGCAGGACAACCGCCCGGCGGCCGAGCCGACCGCCGCGCAGACCGACGCGGCCCCGCCTGCGCCCGAACCGGAAGTGACGCCGCAGCCAGCCGAGGCCGCAGCCCCTGCGCCTCCCGCTGCCGCTGCGCCTGCTGCAGCACCATCGCCAGCGAGTTCGCCAGCAGCCGGCGCCGCGCCGCCAGCGGGGGCCTGAGATGCAGCGCGCCTATGTTCCCGGCTTCATCGCCCGCCAGCCCTGGGGCGTGATCCTGCCGCTGATCGCGCTCGTCGGCTTTGGCGGGGCCGTGCTCTATTCGGCGGCAGGCGGGCATTTGATGCCCTGGGCACTGCTCCACGTGGTGCGGTTTGGCGTGTTTCTGGCCATGGCGCTGGTGATCGCGCGCATCCCGCAAGGTTGGTTCAAAGCCGCAGCCCTGCCCGCCTACGGCGTGCTGTGCGTGATGCTGGTGCTGGTGGAACTGCTGGGCCATGTCAGCGGCGGCAGCCAGCGCTGGCTCAATCTGGGCTTCATGCAATTGCAGCCATCCGAACTGATGAAGCCGGGAATCGTGCTGGTGCTGGCGTGGTTCTATAGCGTGCTGCCCCCGTCCGAGATCCGGACCTGGCGTGCGATCGTGCCCGCCGCGATGCTGCTGGGGCTGCCCGCCGGGCTGGTCATGCTCCAGCCTGATCTGGGCACGGGCCTTGCCATCAGCTTCGGTGCAGTGGTGATCATGTTTCTGGCAGGCTTGCCGCTGTGGCTGTTCATCGGCGGCGGGGCGGTGGTGTCCGTGGCCGCGCCGCTGGCGTTCTTCACGCTGCTCCACGATTATCAGCGCAAACGCGTGCTGGTGTTCCTCGATCCGGAAAGCGATCCGCTGGGCTCGGGCTATCACATCACCCAATCAAAGATCGCGATCGGTTCGGGCGGGCTAGCCGGCAAAGGCTTTGGCCAGGGATCGCAAAGCCACCTCAATTATCTGCCCGAATCGCACACGGATTTCGTGTTTGCCACGATGGCTGAGGAATGGGGCATGATCGGCGGGTTCTTCGTGCTGATCATCTTCGCGCTGATCCTGCGCTGGGGCCTGGGCGTGGCGCTGCGCGCGCCAGACCGCTTCTCGCGCTTGCTGGCGGCCGGCATGGTGACGACGATCTTTTTCTATCTGTGCATCAACCTGATGATGGTGATGGGCCTTGCGCCGGTCGTTGGCATCCCCCTGCCCTTCGTCAGCCACGGCGGCTCTTCGATGATGACCAACATGCTGTGCATCGGCACCCTGATGGCCGTGGACCGTTGGTCGCGCGCTCCGCGGGGGGCACTGGGATAGCAGGACCGGGATAAAAACATCAAATTGGGGCTTGGCACAGACCCAAAAATCGCTAAGGGAGCCACTCCCGGTTGCCGGTAGCGATACGGTGTGGACGCATAGCTCAGTTGGTAGAGCAGCTGACTCTTAATCAGCGGGTCCTTGGTTCGAGCCCAAGTGCGTCCACCATAACTTTCATTTAAATCAATATTTTAGAGTTAGTTGCAAGGTCCGTCACGGGCGGCTTGTATCGCCTAGGTAGCTTTCTAGGTAGCTCGAGGAAGCGCTCGAAGAAATCCCTGGCTGCCGAAATCGGATGGGAATCGCGCGATGCCCGTGGGCTGATGTTCGCTCAGCGCCAGATTCAGGCTGTTTAGTGTATCCGTCGTCAGAACATTTGGCGCAGATCGGGGCCTAGATTAGCGGAGTGCGGGCTTCGTCCGGGGTTGGGTTTTAGGCGGCGAGCTTGCGGTGTTGCAAGCGGCGATGCTCGATGGTCTGTCGCTTGATCCTTT
>JAIXYF010000443.1 GCA_027490345.1 Novosphingobium sp. | reverse complement strand
CCTCCTGCAAGGTGCTCCACTCGGAACAATCCGGGCACTGGCCCTGCCAACGGGGCGAAACCCCGCCGCAGGCCTGGCAGATATATCGGCGTTTGGGTTTGGCCATGCAGCTTGCGTAACGCGAACATAGGGGGAACGCAAGCGCAGTATAAGGTGCCAGCCGGGGGCCCTACACATTCATTAAGGAAATGGTGCCCCTGGCCAGACTCGAACTGGCACATCTCTCGATAACCGATTTTGAGTCGGTCGCGTCTACCATTCCACCACAGGGGCACGTGGCGCGGGTTTACCTCCCCGCGCGAAGGGCTTCAAGCCGTCTTGATTGCGCCGACCACCAACTTGTGCAGCTTGGAATGCAGCGCGTCGTTGCCCGCCAGCACGGTCTCGTCACAGATCGGGTGCGAACGGCCGCGATAGTCCGAAACGAAACCGCCTGCTTCGCGCACCAGCAAACACCCTGCGGCGGTATCCCACGGCTGGAGCGCGCTTTCCCAAAACCCGTCGTAGCGGCCCGCCGCCACCCACGCGAGATCGAGCGCAGCGGAACCGAAGCGCCGGATGCCAGCCACGCGCGGGCCCAGCTCATGATAGATTCGCGTCCATTCGCCCATGTCACCGCGCCCTGAAAACGGGATGCCCGTGGCGATCAGCGCTTCATCCAGATGGCGCCGCGCCGAAACGCGCAGGCGCCGGTCCTGCAGCCACGCGCCGCGCGCTTTCTCCGCCCAGAAGCTTTCGTCGGTGATCGGCTGGTAGACGATCCCGGCGGTCACTTCGCCCCAGCCCTTGCCGTCAAGCGTCGGCTCCTGCACCGCGATGGAGATCGCGAAGTGCGGAATGCCGTGGAGGAAGTTGCTGGTGCCATCGAGCGGATCGATGATGAAGCGCGGTTTGCCCGGCTCCCCTTCGATGGTTCCGCCTTCTTCCATCACAAAGCCCCAACCCGGGCGCGCAGCGCGCAGTTCGTCCCACAGCGTGCGCTCGGCGTGCTGGTCGGCCTTCGAAACGAAGTCCGCCGGCCCCTTGCGGCTCACCTGGAGATGCTCGACCTCGCCGAAATCACGGCGCAGCCGCTGGCCGGCCTTGCGGGCCGCCTTCTCCATCACCCGCATCAGGCCCGAAATTGCTGCCATGTGGCTCAGCCCACCTTGCCGACGTACGTGCGCTCATAAACGTCCACCACGATGCGCGTGCCGCTGGCGATGAACGGCGGCACCATCACGCGCACGCCGTTGTCGAGAATCGCGGGCTTGAAGCTGGACGATGCGGTCTGCCCCTTCACCACGGCATCGGCCTCGACGATCGTGGCTTCGACCTGCTCGGGCAGCTGCACCGAAATCGGGCGCTCTTCCCACATTTCGAGCAGCACAGTCATGCCGTCCTGCAGGAAGGCCACGGCTTCGCCAAGAAGATCGGCCGGCAGCGTGATCTGGTCGTAGTTTTCCACGTCCATGAAGATCAGGTCGTCGCCTTCCTTGTAGAGGAACTGGAAGTCCTTGGTATCGAGGCGCACGCGCTCGACCGTGTCGGCGCTGCGGAAGCGCACGTTGGTCTTGCGGCCATCGATCAGGTTCTTCATCTCGACCTGCATGAACGCGCCGCCCTTGCCGGGCTGGGTGTGCTGGGTCTTGGCAACCTTCCAGATGCCCTTTTCGTATTCCAGGATATTGCCCGGACGGATGTCCACGCCGCTGATCTTCATGATGGAAAGAGCCCCAAAGAGAGGAAGGAATGGGATTGCACACCAAGGTGCGGGAGCGCGCGCCTTAGCGCCAAGCGGCGATTGCTTCAAGCCGCTGCGGCATGCTAGCGCACTCAGCAATGATCCGTGCTGCTTTATCCGCTCTGTTGCTCCTTTTTGCCATGCCTGCTGCGGCCGTGCCGGGCGGTGCAATGGCCACGGCCGCACAGGGCCGCTGGGCCTGCGAACTGCCCGGCGATGCCACCAGCCCGCCCATCCGGCAGCCAGACAACGATTTCAGCATCGTGCCGGATTCCAGCTATGTCGTGGGCACCGTGCGCGGCACCTATGTGCTGCTGGGCACCATTTTCACGATGACGTCTGGTCCGTTTGCCGGGCGCCAGTTCGAAAAGCAGGGGCTTTCGCTGATCAAGCTGCGCCCCGATGGCACGCGTGAGGATCTGCGCTGCGTGCGGGCTGGCGCGGTGCGGGATGATTTCAGCGCCAATCCAACTAATTAGCGCTGTCTAGCCCGCCGCCTGCGCAATCGCCGCGTGCAAAGCGCGCACACCTTCTGCTTCATCCCCGCCCCAAACGGCATGGCTGACAGCAAGGAAATCCGCCCCTGACCTGACCAGCGGGGCGCAGTTTTGCGCCGTGATCCCGCCAATCGCCACGCAGGGCAATTCGAAAAGGCGCGACCACCACGAGAGCAAGTCGGTATCGGCGACGTGCTTGGTGTCTTTGGTAGAGCTGGGGAAAAATGCCCCGAACGCGACATAGTCGGCGCCCGCCTCACCCGCTTCCATGGCGAGATGGCGGCTGGCGTGGCAGGTAACGCCGATCTGCGCCGCCTTGCCAAGCCGCGCGCGCGCATCGGCCACGCTGCCGTCGTCCTGCCCCAGATGCACGCCATCTGCGCCAAGCCGCTTGGCGAGGCCTATCGAATCGTTGATGATGAAAGCCGTCTCGCGGTCTGCGCACAAGCGCTGCAGCGGCTCGGCCAGCCGCGCAGCATCGTGTTCGGCCACGTCCTTCACGCGAAACTGGAACGCCGCGACCGGCCCCGCATCGAGCGCGCGGGCAAGCCGGTCGGGGAAGGCGCCGCCCACGTCAAGCGGCGAGATCAGGTATAGCTGGCAGGCAGGATCAGACATGTGCTGGCCTTAGCGAGCCTCGGCCATCAGCGCAAACCGCTGCGTGATCAGGCCGTCTTCACCGTCGATCCGCGATGGATTGCGTCGATCGCGGCGCCCAGCGCGGCATCGAATTCCGCATCGGTCATCTGCGCGCGCAGATCTTCCAGCAGCGCACGGCTGAAGCTGGCGATGATGCCGTTGTTCTTCGCCAGTTCCGCGCAGGCTTCCGGACGCTTGAACCCGCCCGAAAGCGCCACGACGCGCAGCACGCGCGGGTGCGCCACCAGTGGATCGAACGTGCCGGGGACGACGGGCAGCGAAAGCTTGAGCTTCACTTCTTCGCCCTCTGCCAGCCCGTCCAGCGCTTTGAGCGTTTCGTCCAGCAGGATCGCATCACATTCGGCGCGCGTCTCGCTCTTGATGTTCACTTCGGGCTCGATGATCGGCATCATCCCGTGCGAAAGCACCTGGCGGCCCACTTCGAACTGCTGCTTCACCACGGCAGCAATGCCTTCGCGGTTGGCCGAATTGATCACCGAGCGTTCCTTGGTGCCGAACACGCCAAGCGCCTTCGAGCGCACGAGCAGGTCGTCCAGCGTGGGCATCGGCTTCATCAGCTGCACGCCATTGGCCTCGTCCTCAAGGCCCTTGTCGATCTTGATGAACGGCACCACGCCCTTGGCAATCAGCGCCGCGGGCACCGGGGTGCCGTCAACATCGCCGTCCATCGTGCGCTCGAACAGGATCGCGCCGATCACTTTCTCGCCGGTGAAGGCGGCCGAGCGGATGATCCGCGCGCGCATGGCATGGATCAGGCCGAACATTTCCTCTTCGGTGTTCCACGCACCCGCTTCGATGCCATAGCCCGCCAGCGCCTTGGGCGTCGAACCGCCGCTCTGGTCCAAAGCCGCGATGAAGCCTTGTCCTGCTGCGATCTTCGACTTCATCTCGGCAAAGTTCATGGCGTGTCCCTCAAGCTATCAAACCAGGAGTGCATTCGTATGCAGGCGCCCTTAAAGCGAGTCATCCCGCACTGCAATATCGCAGCGCGGCAACGCGCCCATTAAAATGAACCGATCAGGCTTCGAGTGCGGCCACACCCGGCAGCACGCGGCCTTCCATCCATTCCAGGAAAGCGCCGCCCGCCGTCGAGATATAGGAGAAATCGGCCGAGACCCCGGCATGGCTCAGCGCCGCCACCGTATCACCGCCGCCAGCCACCGAAACCAGCGAGCCTTCACGCGTCAAAGCCGCTGCAGTGCGCGCCAGCGCCACGGTCGCGGTATCGAACGGTGGTGTTTCGAACGCACCCATCGGCCCGTTCCACACCAGCGTCTTGCAGACCTTGAGCACGTCAGCCAGCGCCTCGGTCGCGGCCGGGCCCACATCGAGGATCATCTCGTCCGCGGCCACTTCATGCACATTGCAAGTGCGCAGAGAGGCCGGGTTCGCCGCGAATTCCTTCGAGACGACGACGTCATAGGGCAAATGCACCGTGCAACCCGAAGCGTCCGCCGCATCGAGAATCGCCTCGGCGGTCGGTGCCAGATCATGCTCGCACAGCGACTTGCCCACATCGACGCCGCGCGCGGCGAGGAAGGTGTTGGCCATGCCGCCGCCGATGATCAGGTGATCGACCTTGCCAACCAGATACTTCAGCACATCGAGCTTGGAGGAAACCTTGGCCCCGCCAACCACGGCCGCCACCGGGTGCTCGGGATGATCCAGCGCCTTGCCCAGCGCTTCAAGCTCGGCCTGCATCGAACGGCCCGCAAAGCTGGGCAGCACATGCGCGAGGCCCTCGGTCGTCGCGTGCGCCCGGTGCGCCGCAGAGAACGCGTCGTTCACATAGATATCGGCGTTGGCGGCAATCGCCTTCACCAGTTCGGGATCGTTCTTTTCCTCGCCCTTCCAGAAGCGCGTGTTCTCCAGAATGGCGATCCCGCCTTCGGGCAGGATGCCGACAACCTGGCTCACCACCGGTCCGGCGATTTCGGAGACGAACATCACTTCGCGCCCGATCACCTGCTCCACCGCGCCGACCACCATGCTCAGCGACTGGGTGGAAACCCGTTCGCCCTTGGGCCGGCCGAAGTGCGCCAACAGCAGCACTTTGGCGCCCTTGTCGGCCAGTTCGAGGATCGTGGGCTTTGCGGCCTGCACGCGGGTGTCATCGGTCACCGCGCCGTCCTGCATCGGCAGATTGAGGTCCACGCGCACCAGCACGACTTTGCCGCGCACGTCTCCGATATCGTCCAGCGTCTTGAAGGCGGTCATGGTTCAATCCTCACTTCATCGCCAAGAGCAATCTCGCCCTCGCTGATCACCCGTCCGCAGATCCCGCCGCGCCAGTCTGGCGTCAATGCCGCGCGCAGACCGGGGCGCAGCGCGTCCATCCGGCTGCAGGGATCGCATTCGCACCGCACTTCGATGCGCAAACTTTCGCCGATCCCAATCACCGCACCTGCCTCGCGCGGCAGGCGCAGGCCCGATACCAGAAGATTGGCCCGGCGGTCGGACCAGACGAGGCCATCGGCCCCGCCCAGTTCGTCCATGGCCGCAGCCCAGCTTTCCGCCTCGATCACGGTGATCTGCCGGTTGCCTTTCTTGCCTTCGGCTATTTGCCCCCGGCAATCGCCCTCCACACCCCGCGCAGGGGTCACGAGCGCGCGTTCCAGCACTTCCATCGCCGCGCGGGACACCTTGTGCCGGGCAATGCCCTCAAGACGTCCCGCGCCCATGGTTTAGAGCAGCCCGCCCATCACGCCGGCCGTATCGACCATGCGGTTGGAGAAGCCCCATTCGTTGTCGTACCACGAAAGCACGCGCACCAGCTTGCCGTCGATCACCGAGGTTTCAAGGCTGTCGATGGTCGAGGAGTGCGAATCGTGGTTGTAGTCGATCGAGACCAGCGGCTCTTCGCTGAAGCCCAGCACGCCCTTCATCGGGCCTTCCGCAGCCGCCTTGAGCAGCGCATTGACTTCATCCTTGGTCGTCGCGCGCTTGGGCACGAACGTCAGGTCCACCACCGAAACGTTGGGCGTGGGCACGCGGATCGCCGAACCATCCAGCTTGCCCTTCAGTTCGGGCAGCACTTCGCCCACGGCGCGGGCAGCGCCAGTGGTGGTGGGGATCATGCTCATCGCGGCGGCGCGGGCGCGGCGCGGATCGTCGTGGATCTGATCGAGGATCTTCTGATCGTTGGTGTAGGCGTGGATCGTCGTCATCAGGCCGTGTTCGATGCCGATTGCGTCGTTCAGCACCTTGGCAAACGGCGCGAGGCAGTTGGTGGTGCACGAAGCATTCGAGACGATGGTGTGCTCGGCCGTCAGCTGGCCATGGTTCACGCCGTAGACCACGGTGAGGTCGACGTTCTTGCCGGGAGCCGAAATGAGCACGCGCTTCGCGCCCGCCGCGATGTGCTTTTCGCACGAAGCGCGGTCGGTGAAGAAGCCGGTGCATTCGAGCACGATGTCGATCCCTTGCGCGCCGTGCGGCAGATTGGCGGGATCGCGCTCGGCCGTCACGGCGATGCGCTGGCCGTTGATGACGAGATCGGTGCCATCGACTTCGACCGTGCCGGCGAACGCGCCGTGGACGCTGTCACGCTTGAACAGCAGGGCATTGGCCTTGGCGCTGGCCAGATCGTTGATCGAAACCAGTTCCAGCCCGCAGTCCGGCCGCTCGAGGATGGCGCGCGCCACATTGCGCCCGATGCGCCCGAACCCGTTGATCGCAACCTTGGTCGCCATGATAGTGTTCTCCTGAAAAGGTATCGCTTAGGAAAGCCGCGCGCGGATGCGCGGCAGGATCTTTTCGGCGGTCAAGCCGAAGTGGTCGTATAGCACCGGGGCCGGAGCCGAGGCGCCAAAGCTGTCGATGCCGATGGTAAGGCCATCGCCGACATACTTGTGCCAGCCCAGCGTCACGCCCGCCTCGATCGAGACCTTGAGCACGTCCGCTGGAAGCAGATCGGCGCGGTAGGCCGCGTCCTGTTCGTCAAACAGCTCCCAGCACGGGAACGAGACGACGTCTGCGCCCACGCCTTCGGCTTCGAGCGCCTTGGCCACATCCATGGCAATCGCCACTTCCGAACCCGTCGCCATCAGCACAACCTTGCGCGGGGCGGACGCTGTCACAAGGCGGTAGGCTCCCTTGGCGCTTTTCATTTCGGCATCGAAACGCACCGGCGGCAGGTTCTGCCGGGTCAGCGCGAGCACCGAAGGCCGGTGGGCGTTGGCCAGCGCAAGGCTCCAGGCCTCCGCCGTCTCGATCGCATCCGCCGGGCGGAACACGAGGAGGTTGGGGATCATGCGCAGCGACATGACATGCTCGACCGGCTGGTGCGTCGGCCCGTCCTCGCCAAGGCCAATGGAATCATGCGTGAACACATAGATCGCGCGGACATGCTGCAGCGCCGACATGCGGACCGCATTGCGGCAGTAGTCAGAGAACACGAGGAACGTGCCGCCATAGGGGATCACGCCGCCATGCAGCGCCATGCCGTTCATCGCTGCGGCCATGCCGAACTCGCGAATGCCGTAATAGACATAGCGCCCGCCGAAGCTGTCCTTGGTCAGCGGGCCGGTCGATTTGGTCTTGGTGTTGTTAGACCCTGTGAGGTCGGCCGAACCACCGACCATTTCGGGGATCGCCGCGGTCAGCGCCTCAAGCGCCATTTCGCTTGATTTGCGCGTGGCCACCGTCGGCGGGGTAGCGATCAGGCTCTCAATATAGGCGTCCATCGCGCCGCTATCAGCGGGCAGTTCGCCTGCCATGCGCCGTGCCAGTTCGCCAGCTTGCGGATGGGCGGTTGCGCGCGCTTCCCAAGCTGCCCTTGCTGCCGCACCCTGCGCACCAGCAGCGCGCCAGTCGCCGAGGATATCCGCCGGGATCTCGAACGGCGCTGCAGTCCAGCCGAGGTATTCGCGCGCGGCCTCGATTTCGCTCTTGCCCAGCGGCGCGCCGTGCACGTTGTGTCCGCCCTGCTTGCCCGGCGCACCCTTGCCGATCACCGTCTTGCACGAGACCAGCGAGGGGCGCGGATCGGCCTCGGCTTCGGCGAGAGCGCGCGCGATATCGGCAAAATCATGCCCGTCGCAGCTGGCAGTGTGCCATCCGCTGGCAGCATAGCGCGCAAGGATGTCTTCGGTGGTCGAAAGCGAGGTATCGCCATCGATGGTGATCTTGTTGTCGTCCCACAAGACATTCAGGCGGCCCAGCCCAAGCGTGCCAGCAAGGCCGACCGCCTCGTGGTTCACACCTTCCATCAGGCAGCCATCGCCAGCGATCACCCAGGTCTTGTGATCGACCAGATCATCGCCGAAATGCGCATTGAGGTGTCGCTCGGCCATCGCCATGCCCACGGCCATCGCCACACCCTGCCCCAGCGGGCCAGTGGTGCATTCCACGCCTTCCAGCATGTCGTTTTCCGGGTGGCCCGCGCAGGGGCTGCCCAGCTGGCGGAACTTGCGGATGTCGTCCATCGTCGGCGCGGCATAGCCGGTCAGGTGCAGCAGCGCGTAGATCAGCATCGAGCCGTGGCCCGCCGAAAGCACGAAGCGGTCGCGGTCCGCCCACTTCGGTGCGGCAGGGTCATACTTCAGGAACTGGGTGAACAGCACGGTTGCCACATCGGCCATGCCCATCGGCATGCCGGGATGCCCCGAATTGGCCGCCTCAACCGCATCCATCGCCAGCGCGCGGATGGCGTTTGCCATGGGCGCCAGTGTGGCCTGATCCCGTTCCATTCCCAGTCCTGACCTTCAATTCCGCAGCCAGCGCCGCGCTGCAACCGCCGATTCGGCAGCGCGCTCTCTTTGGGAGCCGCGTTTCATAGCGTCAAGGTTGGGGAAACCGGGCCTCATCCCGGCTTGCGACGCTAGGCAATTGTGCTAGCGAACAGGGCCATGACCAGTGAAGCGCAGGATTCTCCGCTCGATGCGGCGCTCGGCAGGATCGAACAGGCGATTGCCCGCTTGGAAGCCGCCGTTTCCGCTGCCCCCGCTCGCGCCGAAGTGGCTGACTTGCGCAGCCGCCACCGCCGATTGAAGGAGCGGGTCACGCAGGAAATCGAGCAACTCGACCTGCTCCTCGCTAACCTTCCCCAATAAGCAGCAGGCAGCCCACGGCATGAGCAACGTCACCCTGACCATCGGCGGCCGCCCCTACACTGTTTCTGCACCGGACGGCGAGGAATCGCATATCGAAATGCTGGGCCGCATGGTCGGCGAACGCGCCGCGCGCGGCAGCGGCCCCGGACAGAGCGAGACGCGGATGCTGCTGTTTGCAGCGCTGATGCTGGCTGACGAATTGCACGAGCTTCACCGCCAGATGCCGCCGCCGCCCGGCGAGGCGCCAGAAGCAGCGCCCGAACCTGCGGCCGCCGAACCAGCGGCTGAAGTGATTGCGCGGATCGAAACCCTCGCCGCGCGGGTTGAGGCGCTGGCTGCACACATTTCCGAAGCCTGAACCGGGCGGAAACATGCGGCGGCTCTTGAGAATCCGCCCCGCCTCTCCTAGATAGGACTAGACGGGTACTGCCCGGCACGTGCCACATGAAATCCCTGAGGCTATAAGCAAATCCTTGGGGGCTGTCCCTGCTCGGGCCCTGGCCCTGGTATATGGTCCCCACCTGACGTGAACGCGTCAGAGGATTCTCCTGGAAACGACCCATGGTGGTCCCGTCACCCCGGCACGCGGCCCAGTTTTAAGCGAGACCGACGATGAACGCAGATCCCGCTTCCGCAAAGGCGGACCTGCGCAAGGGCTTGCGCGCTGCCCGGCGTGATCATGTCGCCGCGCTCGATCCGCGGGTGAAGGCCCTGCTGTTCAAGCGCCCGCCTGCCGCGCTGGGCGCACTGGTGCCGCCGGACGCCGTGATCGGCCTTTATTCAGCTATCGGTGATGAAGCGCCAACCGCCGCCTATGCGATCCATTTTCACGAGGCAGGGCACAAAGTGGCCTTGCCGTGGTTTGCCGCGCCGGGTGCACCCATGGAATTTCGCCACTGGGCCTCGCCCCATCTGGACGATCTGCTGGAGCCCGGCCCCTATCGCGCGCCGCAGCCCCTGGGCGATGCCGAGGCGCTCATCCCCGATGTCCTGTTCGTACCCCTCGTCGGCTTCACCGCCACGGGACAGCGACTGGGCCAGGGTGGCGGGCACTATGATCGCTGGCTGGAGCAATACCCGCATGTCCCCGCCATCGGCATGGCGTGGGATAGCCAGCTCGCCGAAGCCTTGCCCACCGAGGCGCATGACAGGCCGCTGGCCGCAGTGGTAACGCCCACGCGCCTTTACGGCCCCATTTGAGCGGACACCCGATGAACGATCCCGAATCCTACCGGCCAACCTGGCGCAAGCCTTTCGGCATTCTAGCACTTGTGCTTGCCCTGTTCGGCTATGCACTGATCGTCGCGGGCCTTTCCGGCCCCATCAGCGCGCTGCCGGTGCTGGTGCAGACCCTCGTTTACATCATTCTCGGCACCGTCTGGCTGCTGCCGCTGCGCCGCTTCCTGATCTGGATGGAAACCGGGCGCTGGGGT
>JAIXYF010000307.1 GCA_027490345.1 Novosphingobium sp. | reverse complement strand
TCTCCCTCGCCAATCCGCTGATCCGCTTTCAGGGCCGCACTGCGCCGACCCACGGCACGCAGGCCAAAACGCAGGCCAGCGCGCAGGCCCTGCGCGCCGCGTGGGACGAGGCGATGCGCACCCCCACCCGCATCCGCGTGCGTGCGCCATCGGGCACCTTTGGCTATACCGATTTCGGCCCGCCAGGCGCAGTGGTGAGCGACAGCGTGCGTGAGGATCTGGGCCTGCGCCAGATCCGCTTTGCCAATGGCGTGCGGCTCAATCTGAAACGCACTGATCTGGACAAGGAGCGTGTGGCAGTGCGCGTGTTCATCGATGGCGGCGAGCTGATCGATACCAAGGACAACCCGCTGGCCACCGAGATGACCGCGATGCTGCCCACCGGCGGCCTGGGCAAACACAGCCAGGATGATCTGCAGACCGTGCTGGCGGGGCGCTCGGTCGGCAATGGCATCAGCGTGACGGGCGATGTCTTTCAGCTGGGAGCAGGCACCACGCCGCGCGATCTTGAAATCCAGCTGCAGCTGTTTGCCGCCCTGATCACCGATCCCGGCTGGCGCGCTTCGGCCGATGTGATCTACCACCAGTCGATGACCAACTTCTTCGCGAGGGTCGATGCCACCCCCGCTGCCGCGCTGGCCAACACGCTCCCCGGACTGCTGGCAGACGGCGATCCGCGCTTCACGCTGCAGCCGCCGGAAGCCTATCAGAAGCTGACCATGGCCCAGCTGAAAGCCAGCATCGCCGACCGGCTGGCGCACGGCGCGATCGAGCTGACGCTGGTGGGGGATTTCGATCCTACTGCCGCCATCGCCATGGCTGCGCGCACTTTCGGCGCGCTCCCCGCACGTGAGCCGGAGTTCCGCGCTTATGTGGCGGAGCGCCAGCGCAGCTTCACGCGCCAGCGCGGCCTTGCCGTGATCCGCCACAAGGGCGAGGCCAATCAGGCCGTGGTGCGCTATGTCTGGCCCACCACCGACGATAGCGATCCGGTCGCCGCCATCGGCCTTGAACTGCTGCAGGAAGTGGCGGGCATCGCGGTGATGGAGACGGTGCGCGAAGCGCTCGGCAAGGCTTATTCGCCCGGCGCGTCCTCCTCGCTCAGCCGGGTCTGGCGCGGCTGGGGCACGTTCACCGTGACCGCCTCGGTTGATGTGGCCGATGTAGCGGCTACCCGCGATTCGATCACGCGCACCATGGCCGATCTGGCGGCCCGGCCGATCAGCGCCGATCTGCTGGAACGCGCGCGTGCGCCGATGCGCGAACGCCTGGCCAATCTGCTGAAAACCAATGCGGGCTGGATGGCGCTGGTCTCACGGGCAAGCTCCCAGCCAGACCGGATCGCGCGCTTCCAGCAGGCCCGCGCACGGCTCGATGCGCTGACGGGCGCCAATCTGCAGGCGCTGGCCCAGCGCTATCTTGCCGTGGATCAGGCGGTTGCCGTGCTCGTCTTGCCGGAAGGGACCGCGGCACCGGCCCGGTAAGCATTGCTTCGGCCGGGAGGGGGTTCACCCCGGGGCCCGGGCAGGCTAGAGCAAGGCTACGTGGAACAACTTGCCGCCACCGAGGCCGCCCTTCTGGAAGGGATCGATGCCGCTGCCATGCTCGCGCAGGTTCAGCAGTGGTGCGCGATCAACACCGGCACGCGCAATCTGGCGGGTCTGGCGCAGCAAGCCGCGCTGCTGGCCGATGCGTTTGCCGCACTGCCGGGCGAAGTGCGCCTCATGCCTGCCGCGCCGGTTGAAGCGATTGCCGCCGATGGCCGCGCGGTGCCCATTGAACATGGCGCCCACATGGTCCTCTCGGTCCGCCCCAACGCCCCGCGCCGCTATCTCCTGACAGGCCATATGGACACGGTCTTTCCCGCAGACCACGCGTTCCAGGCGCTGACCTGGCTGGATGACGAAACACTGGGCGGCCCCGGCACGGCCGACATGAAAGGCGGCATCGCGGTGATTCTGGCGGCGCTGAAAGCCTTCGAAGCCAGCCTCGTATCGCCTTATGTCGGCTATGACGTGCTGATCAATTCGGACGAGGAAACCGGCAGCCTCGCTTCTGCGCCGCTGATTGCGGAACTGGCGAAGGGCAAGGCGGCTGCGCTGACTTACGAGCCTTCTGCCCTGCCCGATGGCACGCTGGCTGGCGCACGCGGCGGCAGCGGAAACTACAGCGCGATCATCACGGGCCGCTCCGCCCATGCCGGGCGCAACCCGCAAGACGGACGCAATGCGCTGGTCGCCGCCGCCGATCTCACGCTCGGCCTCAAAGGCTTGCAGGAAGACGGGCTGGCGATCAATCCGGCGCGGATCGATGGCGGCTCGGCCAACAATGTCGTGCCCGATCATGCCGTGCTGCGCTTCAACATCCGCCCGCGCACGCAGGCGGATGCCGCGCGCTTTGCCGCCGCCATCGGCCCCTTGCTGCGCGAAGTGGAACTGGCGCACGAGGTTCAGGTCCATCTGCACGGCGGTATCAGCCGCCCGCCCAAGCCGCTGACGGCAGAAGCAGAGGCGCTGTTCGAACTGGTCCGCAGCTGCGGCGCGGCGCTGGGGCAGCCGATCCGCTGGCAAAGCTCAGGCGGGGTCTGCGATGGCAACAATATTGCCGCGCTCGGCGTGCCGGTGGTCGATACGATGGGCGTGCGCGGCGGGGCCATTCATTCACCACAGGAATATATGATCGTGCCATCGCTGGCCGAGCGGGCCGCGCTTTCGGCGCTCGTGCTGCACCGCCTTTCCGGAGGGAAATAACCCGCGTGACTCACGTTATCCGCGCGGCCCGCGCTGCCGATCTTGAACATCTTTATGAAATGGCCAAGCTGACCGGCGGCGGCTTCACCAATCTGCCGCCCGACCGCCGCGCGCTGACCGCCAAGCTGGAACGCGCCGCGGCCGCATTTGCCAACACCGACGACAGCGATCCCGATGCCTCAAGGGAAGCTGGGCGCGACGAACTGTTCGTGCTGATTCTGGAAGACACCGCCACCGGCGAAGTGCGCGGCACTTGCCAGATCTTCACCCGCGTGGGGCAGACCTGGCCGTTCTATTCCTATCGCCATGCCACACTGACCCAGCATTCCAAGGAGCTGGGCCGCACCTTCCGCGCCGAAATGCTCAATCTCGTCACCGATCTGGAAGGATCGAGCGAAGTGGGCGGCCTGTTCCTCCATCCGGGCGAGCGCGCGGGCGGGCTGGGCATGTTGCTCGCGCGCAGCCGCTATCTGTTCATCGCCATGCACCGCAAGCGCTTTGCCGACCGCATTCTGGCCGAGCTGCGCGGCGTGATCGACGAGCGCGGCGGCTCCCCCTTCTGGGACGGCGTGGCAGGGCGCTTCTTTGGCATGAACTTTCAGGATGCCGATTATTTTAACGCGATCAACGGCAACCAGTTCATCGCCGATCTGATGCCCAAGCATCCGGTCTATATCGCCATGCTGCCCGAAACCGCGCGCTCGGCCATCGGCCTGCCGCACCCCAGCGGCCGCGCCGCCATGCGGATGCTGGAAACCGAAGGCTTTGCGGCGGAAGGTTATATCGACATCTTTGATGGCGGCCCAACGATGACCGCGCGCACCGACCGCGTGCGCTCGATTGCCGATGCGAAGATGGTGCCCGTGACGGCAGTGCGCGAGGCTGACGGCACCGCGAGCCGGGCGCTGGTCGCCACAGGCCGCCTTGCCGATTTCCGCTGCGCCTTTGCGCGGATCATGCCCGGTGAAGAAGGCGTGGCGCTCGATCCCGCCGCCGCGCAGGCCCTCAGGATCGGCCCCGGCGATACCGTGTGGCACGTGGCGCGCTGAGGCCCCCTTATGATGAGCAACGTGTGATGAGCAACCTTGTCGAGATCAACTTCGACGGCCTGGTCGGGCCGAGCCACAATTATGCCGGGCTGAGCCTTGGCAACCTCGCTTCGGCCAAGCATGGCGGCACCGTGTCCTATCCCCGCGCCGCCGCGCTGCAGGGCGTGGCCAAGATGCGCCACAACATGGCGCTGGGCCTCACGCAGGGGCTGCTTTGCCCGCTGCCGCGCCCCAACCATGCCTTCATGGGCGCGCTGGGCATCACCGCACCCGCCGATGAAACCGAACGCCGCCTGCGCGCGGCGGCATGGTCCGCGAGTTCGATGTGGACGGCGAATGCCGCCACCGTATCCCCCGCCCCCGATTGCGCCGACGGACGCTGCCATCTGACGGCTGCAAACCTCGTCACCATGCCGCACCGTTCGCTCGAATGGCCCGATACCGTGCGCCAGTTGCGCCTTGCCTTTGCCGATAGTGCGCACTTTGCCGTCCACGATGCGGTGCCCGCCTGCTTTGGCGATGAAGGCGCGGCCAATCACATGCGCATGGGCACCGGCCACGCTGCGCCGGGGCTGGAGATCTTCGTCTATGGCAAGACCGGCGGCGCCTTCCCTGCCCGCCAGCACGAACAGGCCAGCCGCGCCGTTGCCCGGCTCCACGGCCTGAACCCTGCACGCTGCCTGTTTGTGGAGCAATCTGCGGAAGCCATCGCGGCGGGCGCGTTCCATAATGACGTGGTGGCCGTGGCCAACGAGCGCGTGCTGTTCACCCACGAACAGGCCTTCGCCGATCCCGACGGCACCTATGCGGCAATCCGCGCCGCGCTACCCGAAGCGGAAATCGTGGTCGTGCCCGCCAGCGCGGTCAGCCTTGGCGATGCCATCGCGAGCTATCTGTTCAATGCGCAATTGCTCACGCTTTCCGGCGGCGAGATGGGCCTCGTGATCCCGCTGGAGGCATGGGAACACAAGGCGGTGCGCAGCTGGCTCGATGGCATGCTCGCCTCGAACGGCCCGATCCGCCGCGTGCTGCCGGTCGATGTGCGGCAATCCATGGCCAATGGCGGCGGTCCGGCCTGCCTGCGCCTGCGCGTTGTCGCCGATCCTGCCACTGTCGATCCGCGCTTCCTCCTCTCCGAAGCACGCGCAGACCTGCTGGAAAAGCTGATCGCCAAGGCGTGGCCCGAACAGATCGATCCCGCCGATCTGGGGCGCGACTCGCTGGCTTCAGCCGTGATCGCCGCCCGCGCCGCACTGCTGGCTGCGCTGGACCTGGCGGCACTGGCCTGAAACGGCACAGGCGGGTTAAGCGCGCCTTTACCAAGGCCTGTCGCCGTGCTTTACAAACGTTAGGTCTGGCTAGGGTTCCACTCCCGCGAATGCTGATCTGGCACGAAGATTGCGGAGAGGGATGCAATGAAACAAAAAACGCCCCTGCTGCGCAAGTTTGGCCGCCTGTTCGTGATCAAGAACCGGTTCGAGGCGAGCGCAATCATCTATGCGCTGGCGCTGGGTTCGGCGCAGCGCGGGCAGGTCTATCTGGAGCAATATCCGGGGTTTGGCGGCAAGCTTCTGTTCCTTGCCAGCTGCGTTGCCGTGTTCATGGCCGGCGCCAAGATCATGGACGCGATGAAGTACGAGCGCGAGGCGAACGCCGAGGCTCGGCCGGCGAAGGTCGGTCAAGAAGCTTGAGGCCGGTTGGGCTTGAGACAGCGAAGGCTTTGGGGAAAGTGGAGGCGTTTCTGTTGCCCGGTACGCCTCCGAACCGCTGAATTCCCTTCTGTTGCCCGGTGGGTTCAACCGCGCTTTTGCTTTGTAAGATCAGGCCGCGAAGGCCGTCAGATTACGCTGCGAGAGCGAGTGCTTCGTTGTCGTTGGCACTTGTGGGTTTTGAGCCTTTAACGGGTTACTCAGCCCGGACGAAAACACCGCTTTTCAACACACGTCGATCCT
>JAIXYF010000382.1 GCA_027490345.1 Novosphingobium sp. | reverse complement strand
TTGGGCTTGTAGTCCATCGCGATCACGTCCCACAGGCCTTCGAAGCAATGCGCCAGCCCCAGCGCCGCCAGCACCCGCTCGGCATACGTCTGGTCACCATTGGTGAAGATCAGCCGCCGCCCGGGCAGCGCCATGATCTGATCTGCCAAGCGCGGTGCCTGCGCCAAGACGGTCATGTCGACATCGTGGACGAAATCGAGGAACTCGCGCGGGTCGATGGCGTGGTAATGCATCAGCCCCGCCAGCGTGGTGCCGTGATCGTGGAAATAGAGCTTCTGCACGCGCTTCGCCTCGGCCGCATCGCAGCTCAGCAGGTTTTCGATGAAGCGGCCCATACGCTGGTCGATCTGGCCGAACAGGCCGCAGGCCGGAGGATAAAGCGTGTAATCCAGATCGAAGATCCAGCAATCCACGCGCGATGCATCGAACGCCACGGTTCAGTTCCCCGCCGGGGCAGGAACAATCTTGCGCAGCCGGCCATTCCCGCCATCCTCAAGCACATAAAGCGCGCCGTCTGGCCCTTCGTCCACCGCGCGGATGCGGTTGTCCAGCCCGATGCGCTCGATCTCCCGGCCGCGCTCCGCGCCATCGCTGCCCGCGGTGGCGACACGCACAAGGCCGCCGCTGCCAAGCCCCGCACAAATCGCGTGGCCCCGCCAGCCGGGGAACAGATTGCCCTTGTAGAACAGGAGATCGCCCGGCGCGATCACCGGGTTCCAGCTGATCGCCGGGGCCACCAGATCGGGGCGGGTGGCGTGGCGCGGGATCGCCCGGCCGTCGTAATGGTCGCCGTTGGAGACCAGCGGCCAACCATAGTTCTTGCCCGGCCGCACGAGATTGAGCTCATCGCCGCCTGCCGGGCCATGTTCCAGATCCCACAGCTGCCCCTGGTTATCGAACGCCAGCCCCAGCGCATTGCGGTGGCCATAGGACCAGATCTGGCGGTTCCGGCCCACCCTGCCTGCAAAGGGATTACCGGGCGCGGGCGTACCATCTGGCAGGAGGCGGACAATCTTGCCCAGCGTGACCTTGAGATCCTGTGCGGGCGTGAACATCTGCCGATCACCCGAACTGATGAACAAGTATTGCCCATCGGGCGAAAAGGCGATGCGGTGGGAAAAATGGCCTTCGCCTTCGGCCTTGGGGCCTTGCCGCCAGATCACCTGCAAACCTTCAAGGCGCGGGCCAGCTGCCGGGAACGCAATTCTCGCCCGGCCGACCACCGCGCCCACTCGGCCATCCGCACTGGCTTCCACCCAGCTCAGATAGATCATCCGCGAGGTCGCATAATCGGGCGCTGCCACCACATCACCAAAACCGCCCTGACCACCATAGGCCACTGTCGGCACGCCGCGCACGTCCTGCACCGGCCGCCCCGGACGCCAGAACTTGAGCTTTCCGGCCTTTTCGGTGATGAGCGCAAAAGTGCTGCCGGGCAGAAAGGCCATCGCCCACGGTTCGTTGAACGACGCCTCGTTCGTCACGGTCACCCGCGTGATCTGCGCTGTGGGCCGGGTGACGATGACATTGTCACCAGCCACGGCAGGGCTGGAACAGCCGGTTATGGCGGTAGTGAGGGACAGGGCGGCCAGCGCCATGGCAGAAAGGACAGGAGTTTTCATGGTTCGTAGCATGCCAGCGCAAAGGCCCTTTGTCAGCGCCTCTTCGGCGTCTGCCGGAAACGGTCTGGCGCTGCCGGAAGGATCGCCGGAGGGTTTGATCGTGGGCGTGGACGAGGCGGGGCGCGGGCCGCTGGCGGGACCGGTGGTGGCGGCTGCCGTGGTGCTCGGGGCCGCGCCGCCTGCCGGGCTTGGCGATTCCAAGAAGCTCAGCGCGCTGCGCCGGGCGCGGCTTGAGCCCCTGATCCAGCAAACCTGCCATTGGGCGCTGGGCGTGGCTGACACCTCGGAAATCGACGCGCTCAACATCTTTGCCGCCACCATGCTGGCGATGACCCGCGCGGTGGGCGTGCTGGCCGCGCAGCTTGGCCCGGATGGCATCGGTATGGTGCTGGTCGATGGCAACCTCACCCCTTCCGGGCGCTGTGCGGACTGGGTCTGGCCCGCCCGCGCCATCGTGCGCGGCGATGCCAGTGAGCCATGCATTTCGGCGGCCTCGATCCTCGCCAAGGAGCACCGCGACCGGCTGATGCGTGCAGCGGCCGCGCAGTTTCCGCATTATGGCTGGGAGCGCAACGCGGGATACGGCACCGCCGAGCACCTTGCCGCGCTGCGCCAGCATGGCGCCAGCCCGCACCACCGGCGCAGCTTTGCCCCCGTCGCCGCCGTGATCGGTTAGGCAGCTCGAAACTTTTTTCCGCCTGCGAGGCCGTCTTGCCGCACCACCAGATATGGTGGGGCGGGACAGGGGCGGGACTCCAGATATGGGCGCGGACTCGTTCCGTTCTCCCTCTCTATGAAGCCGCGACTCGCCAAATTCAGGCGAGTCGCGGCTTGACGGCGAGTCCCGGATGATTCACCAGTCACCGCGTATCAGCAGGGGAAATGGCGGCGATGGCGGTTCTGGCAAAGGAACGGGTGAGCAAGGGATCGGCCCGCGCGCTGCGCAGCACCGCCGCGCCTGCGGTCAGCAAGCTGGCCCTGCCACTGGGGCAGATCCTGCGCGGCGATTGCATCGAACAGATGCGCGCGTTGCCCACCGGCTCGATCGACCTGATTTTCGCCGATCCACCCTATAATCTGCAGCTGGGCGGCGATCTTGCGCGGCCCGATGGCAGTCCTGTCGATGCGGTGACCGATGACTGGGACAAGTTCGACAGCTTCGAACGCTATGACACGTTCACCCGTGAATGGCTGACCGAGGCGCGCCGCCTGCTAAAGCCAAATGGCGCGCTGTGGGTGATTGGTTCCTATCACAACATCTTCCGCGTCGGCGCGCTGCTGCAGGATCTGGGGTTCTGGATCCTCAACGATATCGTTTGGCGCAAAGCCAATCCGATGCACAATTTCAAGGGCACACGCTTTACCAATGCGCACGAAACGCTGATCTGGGCCTCGCGCTCCGAAAAGGCGAAATACACCTTCAATTACCGCGCGATGAAAACGCTAAACGACGAGCTGCAGATGCGTTCTGATTGGGTCCTGCCGATCTGCGGCGGGCCGGAGCGCATTCGCAAGGACGGCGTGAAGGCACACCCGACGCAGAAACCTGAGGCCTTGCTCTACCGCGTCATGCTGGCCACGACCAAGCCCGGCGACGTTGTGCTCGATCCCTTCTTCGGCACCGGCACCACCGGCGCGGTTGCCCGCCGCTTGGGCCGCGAATGGATCGGCTGCGAGCGCGAGGAAGCCTATATCGCGGTCGCTGAGGAACGCATCGCTGCCGCGCTGCCGCTTGATGAAAGCGCGCTGACCACGATGATGAGCAAGCGCAGCGCGCCGCGCGTGGCGTTTGGCGCATTGATTGAAAGCGGCATGATTGCGCCTGGCACGCAGCTGTTTGATCGCAATCGCCGCTGGAGCGCCAGCGTACGCGCCGATGGTTCGATCATGGCGGATGCGGCCACCGGCTCCATTCACGGCGTCGGCTCGGCCGTGCAGGGCGCGCCTTCGTGCAATGGCTGGACCTTCTGGCATGTCGAGCACGAAGGCGAGGTCAAGCCGCTCGATGCGCTGCGCCAGCTTTATTTGCTGGCGGTGGAAGACTGACATGCTGCCGCTGCTGGGCTTGCTGCCCGATCCGGTGGTGCTGCGCTGCCATGCCTGGTGGACCAAGGCGATGGTGGTGCGCGCCATGCGCCTCGCCGCGCGGCGCAAGGGGCGCTAAGGCACGGCTATGGCGCAGCAGCTCTATATCCGTCCCATCGGCCTTGCCGAAAGCCCGCAGAGCGAGGAAGGCGGCGCGATCCGCCTTGCCGGAGGGCTGGTCTATGCGGCGCGCTTTGCGCTGATCGTGCGCGAGGGCGCAAAGATCGTCTCGCGCCGCCGCTTTGCTGCGGATGAAGCTAACGCCGTGCTGGACGGCTTGCCTCATGCGCTGGCGGCAGAAGCTGCCTTGCAATGGGCCAATCTGCAGGCGCAGCACGGCCCACTGGCCTGCGGCGCGCGCACCGTGCGGCTTGATCAGCCGCAGGTCATGGGCATTCTCAATGTCACGCCCGACAGCTTTTCGGATGGCGGCAAGTTCCTCGACAAGCCCGATGCGGCGCTCGAACACGCCGCCGCCATGCTGGAAGCCGGGGCGGCGATCATCGATGTCGGCGGCGAATCGACGCGGCCCGGCGCGCCTGCGGTGTGGGAGGGGGACGAGGTCAAGCGCGTCGTCCCGGTCATCGCGCGGCTGGCATCCAGCGGCGCGGCGATTTCCATCGACAGCCGCCGTTCCACCGTGATGGCCGAGGCGCTGGCGGCAGGGGCACATATCGTTAACGATGTGTCGGCGCTGCGCCATGATCCGCGCGCGGTGGAAGTCGTGGCCGCCAGCGGCGCGCCGGTCATCCTCATGCATTCGCCGGGCAGCGAGAAGGATCTGCACGCCGATGGCCATTATGCCGATGTCGTGCTCGATGTGTTCGATGCTTTGCGCGAGCGGCGCGATGCGGCGATTGCGGGCGGCATCGCGCGGGAGAAGATCCTGCTGGATCCCGGCATTGGCTTTGGCAAATCGCTTGCCGAAAACCTTGCGCTGATCAACGCCCTGCCACTGTTTCATGCGCTCGGCCAGCCGCTGCTGCTGGGCGCCAGCCGCAAGCGCATGATCGGGGCCTTGGCGGGCGAGGCACCGGCGCACCAGCGGCTTGGCGGCTCGCTGCTGCTGGCCGGGCGCGGGTTCGAAGCGGGCGCGCAGATGGTGCGCGTGCACGATGTGGCGGAAACGGTGCAGGCCTTGCGCGTGTGGCGCGGCCTGCGCGATGCGGCGCTGACGGATTTTAGTTCAATGCCATAGTTCGCTTAGAAGCACTGATAAATCTTACTTTTCATCAGCCTTCAGCATCTGAATTTGCTTTGTTCTTTCTGCTGCGGTTTGTGCTTGCGCCTTTGCGCTATCTGCTTGCGCGACTGCAATGTCCCTCGTCTTGTCAAATACGTTCGCGAACAGCTTCGAGACTTCAGCTGGACTAATATTTCCAGCAGCTGACTGTTCGCAGATGCGGAAGAGCGCTTCTCGGGCCAGCAACACCACATTGTCCCTCCCGGCGAGGGCAAGTGCAGTTGCGGTTGCAGACGCATCGAGTCCTGAAACCTCCGTCGAACCTGTTTTAAGGCTTCCCTTCAATCCAGTAGACAATGAAAGTGCGACATCTGGGGCAGGTTCGGCACAACTCGTAACGGATCCGTCACGGGCGGATATCCATGCGCCACGACGCGAGGAATCATAACTCACCCAGTAGTTACCCCGGCTTTTGATTTCACGAATTGACGATGGGGTTGTGAAATTTGCGCAACCACCCAGCAAAAGACCAATTGAGACAACGCCAATAACTTTCATGTTTCCCCCCCCCCCATATTTAACGTAACGTTACAGGTTGAGCCTAAAACAGAAAGGTAATAATAATCCATATTGGAGTTTATGCAGCAAGCCTTTATAAGGAAAGGAAATAAAAGCTAAATCGACACCGCAAGACAACCGAAATTTCTGCGGGGAGCTCCCTAAGTAAATGCTGAGCTAAGGATCAAGTATCCGGTCGAATCAGCACTGTATTGTCCTGCCCAATCGTGGGCGCGGGCTGCACTTCGAATCCGCCGACCGAAAACATCACCGGGCTGCGCATCTTGAGGTAATCGCCCTCGGTGGGGTGCGTGCGCTGCTGAAAAAAATCGACCGCCTTCAGATGCGGGTCTTCGGTTATGTCCTCAAGATCGCGGACCGGCATGCAAGGGATCTGGTGCTCGGCCATTTTGGCGGCCCATTGCGCCATGGTCAGCTTGGGTGTGTGCTTGGCCATCTCTTCGTAAAAGGCGCTGATGTTGCGCATCCGCGAGGGGAAGTCGATGAACCGGGGATCAGCGGCCAGCTCCGGCGCTTCGAGCAGTTCGATCACGGTATCGATGGCATCGGGCGTATAGGGCACTATCACCACATAGCCATCCTTGGCGGGGAAGGGCTGGCGGAACGGATCGAGCTGGCGCGGATAGCCCGCAGGCTCCAGCGGGGGGACCAGCGTCAGCCCGTAAAGATGCTCCTGCATCATGAAGTGCGTGAAGCTCTCGAACATCGGCACTTCGACGAACTGGCCTTCGCCGAAGCGCAGCTTGTGGATCACGGCGGCCATCACGGCATAGGCACCGTGGAGCCCCGAGACCTTGTCGGCAATGAGCGAGGGCAGGAAGCGCGGCACCAGATTGCCATCGACGCGCGAAAGCAGATTGGTCGTGCCGGTTGCTGCCTGGATCACGTCGTCATAAGCTTGCAGATCGGCATAGGGCCCGCCCGAGCCAAAGCCGGTGCAGTGCACATAAATGATGTCGGGCTTTATCGCCTTCACCGCCTCATAGCCAAAGCCCAGCCGCTCGATCGGCTTGCCGCGCACGTTGTGGATGAACACATCCGCCTCGGCGAGTTGCGCTGTCAGCGCGGCCTTGCCTTCGGGTGATTTGAGATCGAGCGCGAGGCTGCGCTTGCCCTTGTTGAGATTGAGTGTGCACGGCCCCATGCCCGGGGTTGCGGCAACCTTTCCGGCATGGCGGAAGATATCGCCCGCAGGTACTTCGATCTTGATCACGTCGGCGCCCAGATCGGCCAGCGTTTCGGTGGCGTAAGGGCCGAAGACCACGCTGGTCAGATCAACGATGCGAATGCCTTCGAGCAGTTTCTGCGCGGCCAAGGTGTGCTCTCCTCGCGGGCAGCCTTTGCGGGTGCCATCGCGCAGAGACTTAACAGCACCGCGCCGGGGAGCAACGCTGCCAGAATCGAGAGGGCCAGAATCGAGAGGGCCAGAATCGAGAGGGCCAGAATCGAGAGGGCCAGAATCGAGAGGGCCAGTATCGAGAGGGTAAGAACTGAAGCCCCCCGGTTTACGCGACGCTGTCGATCCCCAATTCCGAAAGCTTGCGATAGAGCGTCGAGCGCCCGATGCCGAGGCGGCGCGCCACTTCGGTCATGCGGCCGCGGTAGTGGCCGATGGCCAGACGGATGACGTCCGCTTCGATCTCTTCCAGCGGACGCAGATTGCCGTCGGGCGAGTAGAGCATGACGCCCGCCGCCTCGCTTTGCGCCGGCGCAGCGCGCGGAGCCTCTCCTATCAGGCTCGAAAGGTTGGGGAAATCCTGTGCGGTCAGCGCCTCGCCATCACAAAACACGGCGGCGCGAAACAGCGTGGCCTGCAGCTGGCGCACATTGCCCGGCCAGTCATAGGCCGCCAGCAGCGCCAGCGCGCCATCTGTGATACCCAGCGGGCGAAGGCCCGGCTGTTCGCCGATGCGCGTCAGGAAATGGCGGGCGAGCGCCGGAATATCGCCCGCGCGTTCGCGCAAGGCGGGCAAGTGCACATGCACGTTGCTCAAGGCTTCGAGCAGCGCGGGATCGAACAGCTGCACATCCACCAGATCGCCCAGCGCGGCATTGCTGCACACGATCACCCGGACATCGAGGCGGAAGCTGTGGCGCGCCCCGATGGGCTGGATATCCCCGCGCTGAAGGAACTGCGCGAGGCGGGCCTGCGCGGGCAGGCACAGCCGGTCGATCTCGTCGATCACCAGCGTGCCGCCATCGGCATGTTGCAGCGCGCCGACATGGCGTTCGAACGCGCCGGGAAACGCGCCCTTTTCGTGCCCGAACAGCACGGATTCGATCTGGTTGGCCGGAATGCCCCCGGCATTGACAATGCGCAGCGGCGCCTTGGCGCGGGGGCTGGCAGCATGCATCGCGCGCACCAGCATTTCCTTGCCGGTGCCGCTTTCGCCTTCGATGAGGACACTGCTGTGCGTGCGCGCTGCTTTGGCCGCCACGGCCAGCGCCGCGCGGAAGCTGGGCGCGGCGCCGATCATCGAATCGAAATCGAGCGTGCCGGTGAACTTTTCCGTGAGCGGCTGCAGCTCCTCCGGCGATTCTTCGCGCCGGGTGGCGGTGCGCAGCGCCTGAAGCAACCTGTCGGGCGCGACCGGCTTGATCAGATAGTCCGTGGCTCCTGCGCGCATCGCTTCGACCGCGAGCAGCGGCGAAGCGCTGGTCGTGATCATCAGGATCGGCAAGGCCGGGCGGCGCGCCTTGAGCTCGGCGATCAGGTTGCAGGCTTCGTCGCCGGGAACCCATTGATCCAGAATGATTGCATCGAGCTGCATGCCCTGACGCGTGCCGAGCGTGGCGATGGCCGTCTCGGAATCGCGGGCGATGATCGTGCGCCAACCCTCGCGCGCTGCGAGCGCCGAGATGAGGCGGCACTGCGCCGGTTCATCGTCGATCAGCAGCAGCAGCCGATCAATGGGCTCTGACATGGCTTCCCCGGTCCTTTTGCATAGTGCCGGGGTCTAGCCCATTTGGGTAAAGACCAGATTAAGTGCGAAAGCACGGGTTCCGCTTGAGCCGGGGGAACGTGGCCGCTAGAGGATGCGGTCAATTGGACGTTTAAAACGCAATCAGGAAGGGTTTGTCATGGGCACCAGCAACAATGCCGGGAACAACATGAAGGCAGCGACGGCCACGTATGAAGGCTTCGTCGGCATGATCAAGGTCGCCACGCCGGTGATCTCGCTGATCGTGCTGTTCGTCATGTACCTGATCGCCTGATCGCGCGCATGGGGGCGACAACAACGATCGCTGTCCTGCGCGAGCGGGCCAGCGGCGAGCACCGGGTGTCGGCGACGCCTGAGACGGTGAAGAAATTCATCGGTCTCGGCGCGGCTGTGCGCGTGGAAGCAGGGGCGGGCATGACCGCTTCGATCAGCGACGAAGCCTATCAGGCTGCCGGAGCCGAAATCGTGGCCAGCGGTGCTGCCGCCGGTGCGGATATCGTGCTGGGCATCCAGGGGCCCGAGCCTGAGCTGCTGGCGGGGGCCAAGCCCGGCGCGTGGGTTGTTGCCTCGCTCGATCCGTTCGGCCAGCGTGCCCGCGTCGATGCTTATGCATCGGCGGGCCTTGAGGCGCTGGCGATGGAGTTCATGCCGCGCATCACGCGTGCGCAGTCGATGGACATCCTCTCCTCGCAGTCGAACCTCGCGGGCTACAAAGCCGTGATCGTGGCGGCGGACCTTTATGGCCGTGCCTTCCCGATGATGATGACAGCGGCCGGCACCGTTTCGGCGGCCAAGGTCTTCGTCATGGGTGTCGGCGTTGCGGGCCTTCAGGCGATCGCCACCGCGCGCCGCCTCGGCGGGCAGGTTTCGGCGACTGACGTGCGCTCGGCCACCAAGGAGCAGATCCAGTCGCTCGGTGCCAAGCCGATCTTCGTGGAGAACGTCGCGGGGATCGAGGGCGAAGGCGCGGGCGGCTATGCCACCGAGATGAGCCCGGAATATCAGGCGGCGCAGGCCGAACTGGTTTCCAGCCACATCGCCAAGCAGGATATCGTGATCACCACGGCGCTGATTCCGGGCCGCCCGGCACCGCGCCTGATCACCGATGCACAGATTGCCACGATGAAGCCCGGCTCGGTGATCTTCGATCTCGCGGTGTCGGCAGGCGGCAACGTCGAAGGTTCGGTCGCTGATCAGGTCGTCGAAAAGCACGGGGTGAAGATCATCGGCTATTCGAACACGGCCACGCATCTCGCGGCAGACGCTTCGGCGCTGTTTTCGCGCAACCTGTTCAATTTCCTCTCGGCCTTCTGGGACAAGGAGCAGGGCAAGCCCGTGCTCGACGAGGAAATCGGCAACGCCATTCGCCTGACGCAGGGCGGCAAGGTCGTCAACGAACGACTGCTCGGCTGAGGGGGGCTGACATGGACTTCATTTCGATTCTGAGTGTGTTCGTGATGGCCTGCTTCGTGGGCTATTACGTGGTGTGGTCGGTCACTCCGGCGCTGCATACGCCGCTGATGGCGGTCACCAACGCAATTTCGTCGGTCATCGTCGTCGGCGCGCTGGTGGCTGGTGCGGCTGAGGGTTCGGCGGTCTCGAAGTGGCTGGGGCTGCTCGCGGTGGTGCTGGCTTCGGTCAACATCTTCGGCGGCTTCGCGGTCACCGAGCGCATGCTGGCGATGTACAAGAAGAAGGAGAAGAAGTGATGGAACACGTCGCTCCTCCCTCCTGGGTAGGCTTGGCCTATCTCGCCGCCGGTGTCCTGTTCATCATGGCGCTGCGCGGGCTTTCCAGCCCGGCAACCTCGCGCGCGGGCAACCGCTACGGCATCATCGGCATGACCATCGCGATGGTCACGACGCTGGCGACGCATGGCCTTGCCAGCTTGCCGGAAATCGCAGGCGCCATTGCGGTGGGCGGCGGGCTTGGCTTCGTGACCGCGCGCAAGATCAAGATGACCGACATGCCGCAGCTGGTAGCGGCGTTCCACAGCCTCGTCGGCCTCGCCGCCGTGCTCGTGGGCCTTGCGGCTTATCTTAATCCCTATGCATTCGGCATCTCGGGCCCTGATGGGATCATCGAGGCGCAAAGCCGCATCGAGATGGGCCTTGGCATTGCGATA
>JAIXYF010000274.1 GCA_027490345.1 Novosphingobium sp. | reverse complement strand
CGATATGGTGCAGGGCCGCGAGGCACACTTGTTCGACCGCGCGGTGGACAACCAGATCAGCCGCCTGCGCCGCAAGATCGAGCGCGACAGCCGCAATCCCGAACTGATCCAGACCGTCTGGGGCGGCGGCTACATGCTGGCCGCCGAAGTGCGCAAGGTGCCAACCCATGCTTGAATCCGATGGCTGAACCGCAGCGCTCCGGATGGCGCCTGTGGCCGCGCAGCCTGCAAGGACAGATGCTGCTGGCCATCGCGCTTGCGCTGATGGTGGCGCAGGGGCTTTCCGCTGCGTTGATGTGGCGGATGCAGCACGAGCGGCACTTCGCCGGTCTGGTCAATTACGCCGCGTTCAGCCTGCTGGGCCGCAACCCGCGCGCGCAGTTCGGCCCTCTGCCGCCCCCGGATGGTGAAGGGCCGGAAATCGGCTTTCGTATGCCGCGCCCCTTGCGCGTGCAGGAAGAACGCCGCGCCCCCCAGATGGCGGGGGATCGCCGCCGCCCGGAGATTGAGCACGCGCTACGCGATGTGCTCGAAGCGCAGGGCGTCGATGCAACCCGGCTGTTTGTGGCCGAGCGCGATCCGGCGCGCGATCCGGCGATTGCCGCATGGCTGGCCCGGCGCGAGGCGCGCATGGGCCGCCCGCCCGGCACCCCGCGCCGCCGCCTGATCATTGCCGCCATCGGCCGCGCCGACGGCACCTGGCTCACCGCGCGCCTGCTCGCCCCGCGCACCGAGCGCGCGATGCTCACCACGCTCGTGCTGCAAACCCTGTTCATCTACATCGTCCTTGTCGGCGCGGTGGCGCTGATCCTGCGCCGCATCGCGCGCCCGCTGAAAGCGCTGACGGCACAAGTCGAAGGTTTTGCCCGCTCGCGCGCGCTGGCCGGGCAGCTGGAACCCGAAGGGCCAGACGATATCCGCCGCCTGATCGTGGCGCACAACGCCATGGAACGCCGCGTCGGCGCGCTGCTTGACGAGAAGGACGTGATGCTTGGCGCGATCGGCCACGATCTGAAAACCCCGCTCGCCGCGCTGCGCGTGCGGATCGAGGCGGTGGAAGACGAAGGCGAACGCGCCCGCATGGCAGCCACCATCGAGGACATCAACCGCTCGCTCGACGATATCCTGAGCCTGGCGCGCGTCGGCCGCCCCTCTGATCCGCTTGAGTCGACCGAACTCAGCGCGCTCGTTGCCGATGTGGTGGGCGAATATGAGGACATGGGCGAGGATGTCACGCTGGGCAATGCGACCCGCATCGTCATGCCGCTGCGCGCCACATGGCTGCGCCGCGCCATGCGCAATCTTGTCTCCAACGCGCTGCGCTATGGCAGGCGCGCCCGCGTCAGCCTCCACCGCGAAGGCAGGGACGCCGTGCTGACGGTGGAAGACGACGGCCCCGGCATTCCAGACCACGAAATCGCCCGGATGATGGAGCCGTTCACCCGGCTCGAAGCTTCACGCAATTCGGCCACGGGCGGCGCGGGCCTCGGCCTCACGCTCGCGCGCGCCATTGCCGATCAGCATGGCGGCGCGCTCACCCTCACCAACCGCATGGAGGGCGGCGAGACCAAAGGCCTCACCGCCACGCTGCGTCTGCCGCTTACTTGAGCTTCGCCACGGCTGCCGTCAGTTCGGCACCGCGCGCATCCTTGAGCTTGCCGCACGAGCGCACCCGCTCAACCAGTCGCTCCAGTTCGAGTGCGCCCGATTTGCCCGCAAACTTGGCGCGCAGCCCTTCGAATTCATCCGCTGCTGCCACCGAGCAGAAGTTCGAGAGGATCTGCGGCAGCCGCGCACCGAAGAAGATGCCCGCGCCGCCGCCAAGCAGCTCGTCGAGGTGGGCTTTCATCCAGCTATAGCCCCAGTCGCGCGTTTCGGGCGTGATGACCACCGAACGCACGAAATTGAGCTTCTCGGACTGGCGCAGGCGCTTGTCCTGAAATTCGTCGAGCAGCCACTTTGCTGTCGCCGCATCGCCGCTCGATCCGACAGCGCCCAGTGCAGCAGGACGGAACAGCGGATCTTCCGAAGCGAGCGCCTTGTCCAGCAGCGTCTTTGCACCGTCCAGCTTGCGCGTGGCGAGCCAGGCATCGAACGCCGCGCCGAACAACGCGGGATCGAGCGCACTGGCATCCCCGCCAAGATAAGCATCAGCTGCCGCTGCAAGCTGCGTTCGCAGCACCCCATCACGCGCGGTTCCAGCCAGCAGTTCGACAAGCTGCATGCGGCGCTGCTGCCGTTCTGCATCGTCCCCGGCATGCGCACCGGCGCGCGGATCAAACCCCAGCGCCTTGAGCTGCGGCGCATAGAGCGCATCGACAAACGCGCGGAACTGCGGCTTGGCGCTATCCGCGATCACGCCGCGATCGGCCATGGCCTGCAGCAGGCCGGTGGCATCGCCGCTGGCGTAGCTATCCGGATTGGCCGCCAGCGCGCGGGCGCCCGCGATCAGTTGATCGGCACTGGCCCGGCCCGCGTAGAAACTGGCATTCAGGCTATCCATCACCGCCAGCGCTTCCCCGCTCTTCAGCGTCGGCGTCGCCGCGATCAGCGCGTCCCACTCCTTCGCGGGCAATTCGAAGCGGTAATAACCCGTGCCGCCCGCGTTGGGCATGATCGGCCCGGCGCTCTTGATCGTGACGGTGGCCGAGGTGCCCGTGAGCAGCGTGCACTCGCGGATATCGCCCTGGCGCAGGCAGAGCGGAATGCCCCACTTCGTCGCCGGGCCGCTCATGCCCAGCCGGGCATAGCGGCTCTGCGTCACCTGCCAGCTGTCCGTCCCGGCGCGCTTCAGCGTGACCAGCGGCACGCCCTGCTGATCGGTGAAGCTCTGCATTGCGGGCAAGATGCGCGGATCGCCCGCTGCCTCGGCCATGGCCTTGAAGAAATCAGCGCTGGTCGCGTTGCCATACTTGTGCGCTGCCATATAGCCGCGCACGCCGTCGCGGAACTTGGTATCGCCCATGAAGGCGGCGATCATGGCCACCACGTGGCCACCCTTGCCATAGGTGATCGTATCGAAGGCGGCATCGATCTGGGAATTCTTTTCGATCGGCTGATGTATCGGGCGGCCTGCCGCCAGCGCATCGATGCCCATCGCGCCAAAGCCCTCGGCCAGACCGCCAGCACCAATGTTGAGGTCGGGGCGCCATTCGTTGCCGATGCGGAAGCCCATCCAGTTGGCGAAGCTTTCGTTCAGCCAGATATCATCCCACCACGCCGGGGTGACGAGATCGCCGAACCACTGGTGTGCCAGTTCGTGGCTGACGACCATGCCGAAGTTGCGCTTCTGCGCGGTCGAGGCCTTGTCATCCATGATGAGGAGGCTGTCGGCATAGAGGTCTGCGCCCGCGTTCTCCATGGCGCCGGGCATGATCGGCGAGGTGATCTGATCCAGCTTGGGATAGGGGAAACTCTGGCCAAAATAGGCCTCGAGGTGCTCGACAATGCCCTTCGTGCCTTCCAGCGCGAAACTGAGCTTGCCCGCGTTCTCCTTCGTCGAGACGATCCGCACCGGCAGCGGCGCGCTGCGCTGCGGGGTGGGCGGCACCGCGCCTTCCACGCTCACGAACGGGCCAACCATCATCGCTACGAGATAGCTTGGCAGCGGCAGCGTTGGCGCGAAACTATGCACCGTCATGCCGTTCGCCGTCTCGGTCTTCACTTCGGGCGCATTGCTCACCGCCTTGAGGCCTTCCGGCGTGCGCAGAGTGACGGTCCACGGCACCTTGAAGCCGGGCTGATCGAATGCAGGAAACGCGGCACGCGCGTCGGTCGATTCGAACTGGGTCCACGAATACCAGTCATCGCCCACTTTCACGCGGAACATGCCGGCCGGGCCATCGCCAAACGGCGCGTCATAATCGAACGCGAAGGTGGTCTTGCCTGCAGGCAGCGGCGCATCGAACGTGACGAGCGCAACGCCTGTCGGATCGACTTGGCGGAACGTGCCCGAAACCGGCTGCCCGCCGACCAGCGCGGTCACTTTGGCCACTTTCAGATCGCGCCCGTGCATCCACACATAGCGCCCGGCCTTCTTAACCTCGGCCTCGATCTCGATATGGCCAGTGAAGCGGTCCTTGGCCGGATCGACAGTCAGATCGAGCCGATAGCTCTGCGGCACCACGGCGCCATCAAGCTTGCCGGCCGGCATCGTGCCGGCTTCGGCAGGAATCGGGGCTTCGGTGGCAGGTTGCTGGGCGGATGCAGGAGAAACAAGGAACGTGCCGGCGAGCAACGTCGCGGCGAAAACGATGGAACGCATGAGAACCTTTCAGCTCAAACCGGCGCAGGTCCAGTGCGGAATAGCCGGTGTGGAATGCCCTGTGCCTGCCCCGATCCGGTTCCAATCGCAACCCCGTTCGACGAGCCGCCCCTTCCACTCGTCGAATGCCGCTCGTCGAACGACAGTGGATGAGACGGGCCGGTGCAGGCATCCGCGCGGGCGGATCAGGGGCTCTCAGCGCAGCAACCCGCCAAGCAGCCCGCGTGCAAACCGGCCGAATGCCGCGCCGCCGATCGATGTGGCAATCGTGCCGACAATCGCGCTGGCGCCGGATTCGATGGGCGACGCGCGCGATTTGCGGCCTGTCATCTGCGCGGCGATCACCGATCCCGCCGAAGCGGCAATCGCGCCCACGGCGGCCTTGCCTGCCTTGCCCCACATCGATGGCGTCTGCCGGGCGCTGGCGCGCTGCGCCTCCTCGCCCTCGGCCTCCACCTGCTGCGCGGCGGCTGCCGCATCGACAGCCTTCTGGGCCAGCACTTCTGCGGCAGACTCGCGGTTCACCGCCGCCTCATACTTGCCATCATAGGGACTGATCGACTGGATGATCGCGCGCTCCTTCGCGTCCAGCGGGCCAAGGCGCGAACGCGGCGGCGCCACCAGCGTGCGCTGCACGATCCCCGGCGCGCCATCGGCATCGAGCGTGGAGACCAGCGCCTCACCCACTTTCAGCTCGGTGATCACCGTCTCCACATCGAGATCGGGATTGATGCGGAAGGTCTCTGCCGCCGCGCGGATTGCCTTCTGATCGCGCGGCGTGAACGCGCGCAGGGCGTGCTGCACCCGGTTGCCCAGTTGCCCGGCGATCTTTTCGGGAATGTCGATCGGGTTCTGCGAAACGAAATAGACGCCCACGCCCTTCGAACGGATCAGGCGCACCACCTGCTCCACCTTTTCGAACAGGGCCTGCGGGGCATCATCAAACAGGAGGTGCGCT
>JAIXYF010000161.1 GCA_027490345.1 Novosphingobium sp. | reverse complement strand
TTGCCGACTGGCGAGGGAACCCGATCAGCCAGGCCAACTTTCTGGGGCGCTGGACGTTCCTCTATTTCGGCTACGCGCGCTGCCAGGGATCATGTCTGGCGGCAGCGCCCGTTCTAGCCGATGCGGCCCGGACTTTGCGTGATCGCGGATTCGCTGCAAAGGCTGCTTTCGTTGATATCGAAGCCCCCCCGATTGGCGGAATTCAGCGCATCAATGCTGATGGTTCCGAAATGAAGCACGGCAGCAATTGGTCAAAGCGTTATGCCATGGGATGGATGGCGCTCCGGCACGGTATCGAAATCGAAGTGCTCTCGGGCAGCCGGCTTCAACTCGCGCAGGCCACTGCAGCCTATCACGTGATGCGCGAGCATGTGCCGCCGCGCAAATCGGAAGAAGGCATGAGCATCAACCACAGCTCGTCCATCTATCTGATCGGACCCGATACGCTGGTCGCCGGTTATGGCTATCATGACATGGGTGCGGACGCGATGGTGGATCTGGTCGAGACGCTGAGCAAGGCTGAACGCAATCCGATTGACAGGGCGGCCATCAAGCGCCGCTACATCAAGGGCATCTGCGGCGAGTGATCCGTTCAAGCAGGTCTGCACGATGGGACAGGCCTTGCATTTGACAATCGAACTTACCGGCTGGTCCGGTTCGGGCCCGAGGCTGCTCATTGGTGAGCAACCTTGGGCCTCGTTTGTTGATCCGGCTCCGCGAAGGAGGCCCAGATCAATTCGCCTTGCGTGGTCCCACGGGCAATCATGCCAAAATGGGACTGCGACCGCGCGATTATTTGCGAATCTACCCCCCATCTGACGGATGTCCCGCACATGTGGCGATGATAGGCTTCCTGTAGAAGCTCGATTTCTTGATCGGATTTCAATGGCTTGTGGCCAGAATCTGCAGTTCGGCAAAAGGAAAAATCACCGTGTCTGATCTTCATAAATTTGTTATCGATGGCAGCACCATCAATTGGTTCGAGCAAGAGGATGATGGCTCGTTCGCGCCCGAAGACCTTAAGCGCAACCAGACCCTTTCCTTTGATCAGGCGACCGGTGATGTCACGCTGACATCAACGTATGCGCAATACATCCGGCTGCAGGTGTTCCACCAGACCGCCAGCTTGAGCGATGATGCCACGCTGTATAACAAGCCGGTGACCAGCTTCACCACGCTCGACGGCACGCCGATCATCGCCGGTTCGGGCGGCGAGGGTGGAAATGACGATGACGATGACGATGGTCTGGACATTCCCGAGCTGAACCAGCGCGGGGGCAAGCACGATCTTGATGATGACGGCAGCGATGACGACAGCGTCGACTGCGGCGATGACGATGATGTCAGCAGCGGCGGCTACGGCGACGACTCGATCCGCGGCGGCCGAGGCCGCGACAAGCTCTCGGGCGATGACGGCGACGATTCGCTCTCGGGTGATGACGGCGACGACCGTCTGGTGGGCGGCTCTGGCTTCGACGATCTGCAAGGTGGTTCTGGCAAGGATCAGCTGAACGGCGGCGACGATGACGATAAGCTCTCGGGCGACGACGACGACGACAAACTTTCCGGCGATGCGGGCGATGATTCGCTCTCGGGTGACGACGGCGACGACAAGGTCGTGGGCGGCGAGGGCGACGACGATGTCTCAGGCGGTCTTGGCAACGACAGCGTGAGCGGCAGCTTCGGCGACGACAGTGTTTCGGGCGGCGACGGCAAAGACAAGGTGTCTGGCGGCGACGGCAACGATGATGTTTCGGGCGGCGTTGGCGACGACAGCGTGGGCGGTGATCGCGGAGATGACAGCGTCTCGGGCGGCGACGGCAAAGACAAGGTGTCTGGCGGCGACGGCAACGATGATGTTTCGGGTGGCGCCGGCGACGACAGCGTGAGCGGTGACCGCGGCGATGACAGCGTTTCGGGCGGCGACGGCAAAGACAAGGTGTCTGGCGGCGACGGCAACGATGATATCTCGGGCGGCGCTGGCGATGACAGCGTGAACGGCGGCACCGGCGATGACAGCGTCTCGGGCGGGTCGGGCAAAGATGTTCTGGTGGGCGGGCTCGGCGCCGATCGTTTCATTTTCAACGATGGCGACCTCGTGGGCGCGACCATCGGCAATGCCGATCGCATTCGTGATTTCAAGCATGCCGAGGGCGACGTGATCGATCTCTCCGGGATTGACGCGAACTACGGCATTGCCGACGATCAAGCTTTCACGTTCATCGGCACTTCCAACTTCAGTAATGTTGCAGGTGAATTGCGCCTCGCAATCGGCCGAACCGCCATGCTGCTTTCGGGCGACATGAACGGCGACGGCGTGGCCGATTTTGCCATCCGGATTGACGGAACTACCCTGATCGAGGTTGCTGACCTCGTACTCTGATCCATCAGGGACTGGTAGATAATGGCGGCTCCGGTGCCCTCGCGGCACCGGAGCCGCTTTTTTGGAAGATGGGCACGACATTGGCAATTTCCACACTTGCCATGAGCCAGTCAGCTGATGCCGAACCTCGTCGGAAAACATCACTGTAGCTTCCCAATAGAGGCTCGCCCGTGATCGGGTCACTTAAGTGTTGCTTACTGGATTGGTTAAACCGCGTGCCCGTATGGCAGCTTTGCGCTGAGCGGCGCACCGGCATTCAAGATCAGGGATATCATCGTGGTTCGCCAGAAATTCAGTCGCCTCGTAGTAGCTATGGTCGCGACATTGGCCGCGGTGCCGGCTCGGGCGCAGAGTACCATTGATCCTGAGGGATCCGGGGTCATCATTGGCGCAGTCAACTGGCTGCAGGGCACTTTGATGGGTACGGTGGCAACTGTGGCGGCAGTCATCGCAGTGGCGGCTGTGGGTTTCATGATGCTGACCGGCCGGGTCAACTGGCGCCATGGCGCTGTTGTCGTGCTGGGCTGCTTCATCCTGTTCGGCGCGGCCAGCATCGTCGCTGGCATCCGCGGCGCGGCAGGGGGCTAGGACCAGGCAGCCGTGGCACACCACCTTGAAAGGACCGCCGTTTTCGTGGCGCTGACCCGTCCGCAGATGTTTGCGGGCGTCACCTATAATTTTTTCATCGTAAACGGAATTCTTGCGGCCGAACTGTTCCTGATCTTCAAGAGTTTCTGGGCGATCGGCGGAGCGCTGCTCGCGCATCTTGTCGGCGCTGCCCTGTGCCTGCGCGAACCGCGCTTCTTCGATCTTTGGATCACCCGGGTCAGTCGCTGCCCGCGGGTGAAGAACTACGGGCTGTGGGGATGCAACTCTTACCGGCCCTGACCCGCGACCCGCGCGCCAACGCGCGCGAGGCCCCGGTTGGCACACATCTGCCATATGCGCGGCATGTCGACGATGTTACCATCGAGACGCGCGACGGCATGCTCATGCAGACAATCCGGCTGGGTGGGTTACTTTTCGAGACCGCCGACACCGAGGAACTCAATTATCGCGCTGAATTGCGCGATGCCATGTTGCGCGCAATCGGAACTTCGCGGTTCGCGGTCTATCATCATGTTATCCGCCGCAAGGCCGAAGCGATTCTTGACGCGGAATATCCAGATGCGTTTTCGCGCACCCTCGACCAGCGCTGGCGCGAGAAGCTTGCCGATCGGCAGATGTATGTGAACGATCTGTTTCTCACGATCGTACGCCGTCCCATGCAGGGTCGGGGCGGGTTGATCGACGGGGTGCGAGGCTTGGTGTTTCGCAGCGTCGATGATAGGCGCGCAGCATTCGCGTCCGAAAAGCGTGCCCTAGATGCGGCGAGGGAAACACTTGTCGCGTCTTTGGGCAATTATTCGCCGCAGGTTCTGACAGTCTATGACAGCCCCGCTGGCCTGCGCTCCGAACCGCTCGAATTTCTGTCTTACTTGTACAATGCCGACATGCGCCCCGTCGTGCTTCCAAACGGCGATCTTGGCCAGCACTTGCCCTTTCGCCGGGTGAGCTTTGGCCAGGAGGCGTTCGAGCTTGGCACGGCGGGCGGTCTGGCGCGTACCTTTGGTGCCGTTATCTCGATCAAGGACTATCCCGGCCAGACCCTTCCGGGAATGTTCGACGAGCTCTATCGCATGCCTTTCGGGATGACGGTCAGCCAGTCATTCGCGTTTGTCGAACGCGGAGAGGCACTGGGGCGAATGAACCTCGCGCTGCGTCGCATGAAGTCGACGGAAGACGAGGCGCTGTCGCTGCGTGACGAGCTGTCGCAGGCCAAAGACGATGTTGCGGCGGCGCGGTCCGCATATGGCGAGCATCATTCAACGATCAGCATTCAGGCGCAAAGCCTGGAGGCACTAGATGCCCAGGTGGCTGAAGTGATGGCAGTTCTTGCCGACCTCGGGATCGTGGCGGTGCGGGAGGATATCGGCCTTGAACCGGCTTTCTGGGCACAATTTCCTGGAAATTTCAGATACATCACGCGGCGTGCCTTGATCTCGACGCGAAATTTCTCTGGCTTTGCCAGCCTGCATAATTTCCCTGTGGGACTTCCGCAGGGCAACCATTGGGGGCCGGCCGTGACGCTGTTGGAAACGACGGCAGCAGGGCCCTATTTCTTCAACTTTCATAACAACGACTTGGGCAATTTCACCGTGATCGGGCCCTCGGGTTCCGGCAAAACTGTCGTGCTCAACTTTCTCCTGGCGCAGGCACGCAAGTTCTCGCCGCGGATCATTTTTTTCGACAAGGATCGCGGCGCCGAGCTGTTCATCCGCGCTGTTGGCGGACTGTATGATCGCCTGCGGCCGGATGCACCGTCTGGTCTCAATCCGCTGCAGATCGACGATACGCCCGGCAATCGCCTGTTCCTCATCGAATGGCTCACGCTCCTGGCCGGGGGGGCAGAGGCGCATGAAGTCGAATTGATCAAGGACGCGGTGAGCGCCAATTTCGCGCAGGCCCACGAACGACGCCGACTGCGGTATCTGGTCGAATTGTTCCGCGGCCATGCCCGGCCAAACAACGCGGATCTCTATGCGCGCATGCGTGCGTGGTGGGGCGATGGCGAGCGCGCATGGCTCTTTGACAATCCGCTTGATCTCACTGATCTTTCTGCCGCGACGGTCGGTTTCGACATGACGGCGATCCTTGACGATCCCTGCGCGCGCACCCCGGCGTTGCTCTATTTCTTTCACCGTGTGGAAGAGCGACTGGACGGCACCCCGGCGATCATTGTCGTGGATGAGGGCTGGAAGGCCCTTGATGATGACGTCTTTGTGCGCCGTATCAAGGATTGGGAAAAGACCATCCGCAAACGCAACGGGATCATCGGCTTTGCAACGCAGAGCGCGCAGGATGCCCTCGAAAGTCGCATCGCCAGCGCAATCATCGAACAGGCCGCCACGCAGATCTTCATGATCAACCCGAAGGCGCGCGCCGAAGATTATATCGATGGGTTCGGCCTGACCGAGCATGAGTACGAACTCGTCCGCACCTTGCCCGACAATTCGCATTGCTTCCTGATCAAGCATGGCAACGACAGTGTTGTCGCCAGGCTCAACCTGTCAGGTGAGAAGGATATCCTTGCGATCCTTTCGGGCCGCGAGGCCAGCGTGCGCATCTTTGACGAACTGGCCGAAGAACTGGGGAACGAGCCCGAGGACTGGATGGCTCCGTTCCTGGCGAGGATATGAGCATGGCATGTCCCTCTGTTTCAACAGGCAAAGCCTTTCTATCCGGCGCACTGCAACACATCGATTGCCAGGCGCAGGTGATCGGCAGCTATGGCTATGGTGCGCTGGCCGAGCCTCGGTCGATGGTGTCGCTCGCGCTGACCGGCCTTCTGACGCTGTTCGTGGCGATCCATGGCCTTCGCATGACTCTTGGCCATGTGATGGTAGGGCGCGACCTTGCGGGGGATTTCGTTCGTGTCGCAATCGTGCTGACACTGGCGACGAGTTGGCCGGCTTGGCGGGTAATCGGCTACGATCTGGTCATCGACGGTCCTCAGGAAATCGCCAACGTGATTGGCCACGCGGCCAACCTCCCCGGATCGAACGGGGACTTGTCGAGCCGGTTGCAACGGATAGACGATGCCATTGCCGCGCTGAACCAGCGCGGTGCGGGAAGACCTGGCGTGGCCAATGGCGACTGGTTCCAGCTTGGCTTTGCACGCGTGGCTTTCCTTATCGGCACCTTGGGGCCGCTGGCACTTCTGCGGCTGAGTGCCGGAATTCTGCTGGCCATCGCGCCGCTGATTGCCGGACTGATGCTGTTTGGAGTGACACGCTCGATCTTCGTGGGCTGGGCAAAAGGGCTGGTAACCACCTTTCTGGCGATGATGGCGCTGTCACTTGTTTTGTTTACAGAACTGGCGTTGGCTGAGCCTTGGCTGCGTGACGTTATCAGACTGCGTATTGCCAAGGAACAGACGCTCGATGCCCCAATCGAGCTTCTCATCATGACGCTGTCTTTCGCGCTGATCTCATTCGGCATGATCGCGTTTGCTGCAAGAATCGGTTTCCACCAGTCTGCCTGGATGCCCTCACTTGCTCCTCCGGGCGGTGGTGAAAACAACAGAATTGCGCTGGTTGATGGCAAGCCGGCTGCCACCTCGCGCCTCTATCAACAGCCCGGTCGCGCCCGAGACGTTGGCGCGTCGGTCGGAGACACGATCAATCGCCAGGATCGGATTGCTCGGCGCGTCGGCGGTGTGGCTCAGGCGGGGGCGAATTTGGGTGCGGCAGCCGCGGCCGTATCAGCAAGAACCCAACCTGCGCCGGTGCCGGATGCGTTGGGCAGCAGTTATCGCCGCACTAGCCTTCGAATTTCCTCTGCAGGTGCGCGCAGAGACACAGCGGGATGAACGACATGAGTGACAACATCCGGAATGAATATTACCGCGATGCGGAAAGCTGGTCGGCGGACCGCGCACGCGCAAGCGCTTCCGCTCGCAAGATTGCCTGGCTGGTCGCTGGCGTCGCCTCCTGCGTGGCGCTGGTCGAAGCCATTGCTTTGATCATGTTGCTTCCGCTCAAGACTGTCGTTCCCTACACTCTGCTGGTCGACAAGCAGACCGGCTTTGTTCAGGAACTCAAGCCGCTGGAAGGCCAAGTCGTCACCCCGGACCAGGCCTTGATCAAGTCGTTCCTCGCCCAGTATGTGCTTGCCCGCGAAGGCTTCGATATCGACTCCTTGCAGGAGAGCTATCGCAAGGTGGCGCTGTGGTCGGGCGGCGATGCGCGCAGCAGCTACACTTCGGGCATGCAGGCGTCGAATCCGCTCAGCCCGCTTGCGACGTTGCCGCGCCGGGCTTTGCTGCAGGTTGAAGTACGCAGTATTTCATTGCTTAACACCGGTACCGCAATGATCCGTTTTGCGGTGATGCGGACCGACCCCGGAGGTCAGCGGCAGGAGGCTCAGAACTGGGTTTCGATAGTGAAATATCGGTTTACGGGCGAAACTATGAGCGCGGCCGACCGCATGCTGAATCCACTGGGTTTTCAAGTAATGCGTTACCGCCGTGACGTAGAAACGCTTCCGGTTGACACCCCGCCCGCCGTGAAAATGCCCTTGCCGGTCGCGCGAGGTGTTGTACCATGAGGTTCCTCGCTGCCCTGCTGCTTGTTTCATTTCAAGCCTTGGTTCCAGCATCAGCTCAGGAGCTCCCCGCAATTGGTAGCGTGGACGATCGTTCCCTGACTATCAACTATGTTGCGGGTGAACGGTTCAGTCTGCCTACAGGCAATCAGGCCGTGCAGGCGGTAATTTTTGCGCCTGGCGAACTCATCAAGTCGGTCGAGATCGGCGATCCAAGTGCCTATACCATTAGAGTATTGAATTCTGGGGAAGGAATTGCAGTAACACCGAAAGGGTTTTCGACGAAAACCATGCTCACCGTGCGCACCGATCGGCGAAGCTACGACTTCGATCTTGCCCCTGCGAAAGAACAGGACGTACCCCTTATCGTGCGGTTTTCCTATGCTGCCGCAGATGTTGGCGTTGGCTGGAGCATGAGTAAGAAGACGAGCTCGTGCGGGGACCGGCGATCTCCACTCTGCACAACGCCGCAATGGGGTGCTTATCGCCAGTCAGGTGATGCTTCGGTGCGTCCCTTCTCGATCACCGATGATGGTTCGCGAACCCTCATTTCCTTTTGCGAGGACCAAGCGATCCCGGCAATTTTTGCCATTGGACCATCAGGCAAAGAGGAAATGGTCGACGGTTATATTCGGGACGGCGTCTACACCCTCGACCGCGTGTACAATACACTCGTGTTCCGGATCGACGAGGATACGGCCAAGGCTACGCGCATTATCAAGCGAGAACGTCGATGACTGGCACTGACCCTAATCCGTTGGATGTGAATCCGGGGCGCCCTTTGGTCGCCACAAGCCGCAGGAGCAGTGCGCCCATGATCTTCGGCGTAGGCCTCGCCGTTGCGGCGACCGGCCTGTTTGCCGCGCTTGAAGCACGCCGGGCAAATCTCTCCAGCCCCTCGATTACTGTTCCATCGGGCGCAACCGGTGGTAGCTTGGTGTCACCGCCGCCTTTGGCGATTCCGCAAGGCTATGGCAGCTTCCCTGCCTATGATAGCGCGCCGAGCGCACAGCCTGATGGTCTTTCGGATGCCGAGATAGCCAGTCTGCGCGCTGGCGGTTCGGACGGTTCTGCTGTGCTATCCTCGCCTAGAAGCTATCGCAGCCCTCCTTATGAGCCCACTGTGACTTATTCCGAGCCTGCGCCGTTTCAGCCACCACTGGCAACGCCGACAGTCCTGATGCGCCCCCAAGCGACGCCAACCTATGAGCCAGCTGCTGACCCCGATCGCGCCATGGCGACGCGGTTTGCCAATCCCGCTTCGACCGTTCCCAAAGGGACCGTAATCCATGCGGTGCTGGAAACCGCGTTTGATTCCACGCGCGCTGGTTTTGCACGCGCTATTATTTCGCGCGATGTCAGGAGTTTTGACGGCGCGCGGATCTTGGTGCCGAAGGGCAGTAAGCTGCTTGGCGAATATCAGGCAGATCTCAATCACGGTCAAAACCGCGCCCTGGTTCAATGGCATCGTTTGATGCTGCCAGAGGGTGTCATGATCGATGTCGACTCCCCTTCGACCGACTCCCTTGGCCGGGCAGGGGTCAAGGGCAAGGTTAACTCGCATTTCCTTGCTCGCTTCGGCGGGTCGATCCTGCAATCTGTGCTCGATATCGGTGTTCAGGTTGCGACGCGGAAGGCCGCAGGCGACACGCTCATTCTGGGGGTGCCTATCGGAAGCCAAGAAAAGATCGCCCCCCAAGGAGACGTCAAGCCCACGCTCACGATCAAACAGGGCAGCAGCGTCGCCGTTCTCGTCGCGCGCGATCTTGATTTCACGAGCGTCCTGCCGTGAGCGAGTTGCCTGAGAATATCTATCTCGAAAGCTATCTTGCCCCGCTGGCTCCTTATCTTGCGCGTTCCGATATCACGGACATCTTTGTCAATAAGCCTGGTGAATTGTGGATCGAAACGATCGGCGGCGGTGTCGATCGGTGCGATGCCCCGTCACTGACTCGTGTGGTTCTCGATCGGCTTGCGCGGCAGATCGCCGCTATCAGCGC
>JAIXYF010000027.1 GCA_027490345.1 Novosphingobium sp. | reverse complement strand
CGGCTCCAAGCGTTCGGTCAAGTTCGGCGCGATCCTGATGAGCCTGGGCTATGTCGTGCTGTGCTTTTCAAGCACCGGCGGCGCGGCCAAGCCTTATGCGCTGATCGAGGGTACGCGCTATGAAGTGACCGTGGCGGGCAGCGGCGAAGAGCGCCGCCAATATGTCACCGATGCGGGCGCCACGCTGCGGATCAAGGGCAACGAGGACAAGACCGTCTCGTTGCTGCGCGAAGACGGCAGCGAGGCACGCCGCATCCCGGCGGGCAGCTTCGCACCCGGCGGCGAACGCAATCCGCTCTACACCTTCCTGCTGATCACCGGTCTCGCCTTCGTCACGGTGGGCAACGGCTTCTTCAAGCCCAATATCTCGACCATCGTCGGCGAGCTTTATGAACAGGGCGACCGGCGGCGCGATGCCGGCTTCACCATTTTCTACATGGGCATCAACCTCGGCTCGCTGTTCTCGCAGATCCTGTGCCCGCTGCTGGCGGTCGGCATGGGTTCGTGGGGCGGGCTGGGCTGGTGGGCGGGCTTTGCGCTCGCAGCCGCAGGCATGAGCGTTTCGTGGCTGCTGTTCCAGTTCGATGGCGGCAAGCTCGATGGTTATGGCGAGCGCCCTGCCGGGGCCAATCCGTCACGCGATGTGCTGGTCTATCTCGGCGCGATTGCTGCGGTCCCGCTGGCCTATCTCCTGTTTGCCAACCTCATGGCCTATGAGAAACCGCCCGAAGGCAGCGGCATTCTGGGCTATATCATGAGCCTGCCGATCATGGGCAAGATCATGTTCGGCACCTTCGTGGTGGCAGTGCCGAGCATTCTGATCTGGTCGTTCTTCAACGGTGACCGGCGCGAATTCCAGATGATGGTCGCCGCGATGGTGCTGATCACCTTCAACACCGTGTTCTGGTCGCTGTTCGAGCAGGCGGGGTCTTCGCTCACGCTGTTTGCCGATCGCAACACGGACATGAGCGTGTTCGGACTGTTTTCGATCACCGCCGGGCAGACGCAGTTCTTCAATGCCTTCTTCATCGTTGCACTGGCGCCGTTGTTCTCGATGCTGTGGGGCGCGCTGGCAAAGCGCGGGATCGAGCCGGGGATTCCGGTCAAGTTCGGCATCGCGCTGGTAGGCGTAGGCGCGGGCTTTCTGTTCCTCGTCTGGGGCACGCAGTTTGCCGGGGCAGACTACAAGGTCGGGCTGTGGTGGCTTGCGGGGCTCTACCTGATCCATTCGATGGCCGAACTGTGCATTTCGCCGGTGGGCCTTTCGATGGTCACCAAGCTTTCGATTGCGCGCATCGTCGGCCTGATGATGGGCACCTGGTTCCTTTCGATCGCCTTTGCCCAGTATGTGGCCGGAATCATCGCGGGCAATGCCAGCGTGGAAACCGTGGGCGGCGAGGTGACCAATCTCAAGGTCAGCCTTGAAACCTACACCAGCACGTTCACGACGATCAGCCTGTGGGCGATGGGCGTCGGCCTTGTGCTGCTGGTGCTTTCGGTGCCGCTCAAGCGGCTGATGCACGGCGTCAAATGAGGAGGGCGCACGACATGACACCCTATGGACGGATGGCCGCTCACCTACTGGCTGGACTCGCGCTGCTGGCCTCGTCTGCTGCGGGCACGGCAGCCACGAAATCCGTGGCCGCCGGCAAGGGCATGCCGCCTGCGGGCGATCCCTATCCCTCGACCTACAAGCGCTATCCGGGCGAGCCGACCGCGATTGTCGGCGCCACCGTGTTCGATGGAACCGGCGCAGAAATCACCAGCGGCACCGTGCTGCTGCGCGATGGCCGGATCGTGGCGGTGGGCGATGCGCGGCTGGCCGTGCCCGATGGCTACCGCCGGATCGATGGGACGGGCAAGTTCGTGACCCCTGGCGTGATCGACATACACAGCCATCTCGGTGTCTATGCCAGCCCGGGCGTGTCCGCGCATTCGGATGGCAACGAGGCAACATCGCCCACCACCCCGCAAGTCTGGGCTGAACACAGCGTCTGGCCGCAAGACCCCGGTTTCTCGCGCGCGCTCGCCAATGGCGGCGTCACAGCGATGCAGATCCTGCCGGGTTCGGCCAATCTGATCGGCGGGCGCTCGGTCGTGCTCAAGAATGTCTATGCCCGCACGGTGCAGGGGATGAAATTTCCGGGCGCGCCGCAAGGCATGAAGATGGCCTGCGGGGAAAATCCCAAGCGCGTCTATGGCGAACGCAACACGCTGCCTTCGACCCGCATGGGCAACTTTGCAGTGGACCGGCAGGAATGGATCAAGGCCGGCGAATACCGCAAGAAGCGCGCCGACGGCAAACTCGATGAACGCGATCTGGCAATGGAAACGATGGCCGACGTGCTCGACGGCAAGATCCTCGTCCAGAACCACTGCTACCGTGCCGACGAAATGGCGCTGGTGATCGATATGGCCAAGGAGTTCGGCTATAAGGTCACCGCGTTCCATCATGCGGTGGAAGCTTACAAGATCGGCGATCTGCTCAAGGAAAACAGCATCTGCTCTGCCATCTGGGCCGATTGGTGGGGCTTCAAGATGGAAGCGTTCGACGGCATTCCCGAAAACGCCGCGCTACTTGCCGATGCGGGGGCCTGCGTGATCATCCATTCGGACGACGCCAACGGCATCCAGCGCCTGAACCAGGAAGCGGCCAAGGCGCGCGCGGCAGGGCGGCGCATGGGGATCGACATATCGGATGGACAGGTGATCCGCTGGATCACGCTGAACCCGGCAACGGCGCTGGGCATCGACAAGCAGACCGGCAGCCTTGCTGCGGGCAAGATGGGCGATGCGGTGCTGTGGAACGGCAATCCGCTTTCGGTCTATGCGCGCCCCGAAAAGGTGTGGGTGGATGGCGCGCTGCTGTTTGATTCCGCCGATCCGAAGCGGCGCCCCGTCAGCGATTTCGAACTGGGCCTGCCCGGTGAGGGAGACGTGAAATGAACCGCCCCCTTTCCCTTCTCGCAGCCCTGCTCCTTGGCGGAACCGCGCTTTCGGCCCACGCCGCAGATGCGCCCGCCCCGCTGCCTTCAGGCGATTTCGCGGTCACCAACGCCACGATCGCGATCGGCGATGGCAGCGCCCCGATCACCGGCGGAGCGGTGGTGGTGCGCGGCGGCAGGATCGTCGCGGCGGGCAAGGACGTGGCCGTCCCTTCAGGCCTTCCCGTCATCGATGGCACGGGCAAATGGGTCACGCCCGGCCTTGTCAGCGCGGTGACCGACCTTGGCCTGCTCGGTGTTGGCGCGGTCGATGAAAGCAACGACAGCTCGGCAGAGAGCGCGCGCTTTTCCGCCGGGCTCGATGTGTCCGTGGCGATCGATCCCGATGCGCCGCCCGTGGCCGTCAGCCGAGCGGGCGGGGTCACCCGCGCCGGGCTGGCCCCGGTCGCGGCCAACGCAATCTTTGCCGGGCAGGGCGCGGTGATGGATCTCGGGCAGACCGGCCCCGCCACCGTGCGCGCGCGCGCGTTCCAGTTCGGCGAACTGGGTGAACGCGGCGCAAGCCTTGCCGGCGGCAGCCGCGTTGCTGCGCAGGCACTGCTGCGCAATGCCCTGCGCGAGGCGAGCGAGCTTTCCCGGCGCAGCGGAGGGCAACCCAGCGATGCCTTGCTCACCCGTACCGATGCCGCAGCGCTGATCCCGGTCGTCACCGGCCGCCAACCGCTGTTCGTCCATGTCGAGCGAGCCGCCGATATCCGCGCCGTACTCACGT
>JAIXYF010000340.1 GCA_027490345.1 Novosphingobium sp. | reverse complement strand
TGGCTGCGCCGCGCGCGACCCACCGAAATTGCCTTGTAAGGAACCGGCCCGATGAAGCTGCTCAAGCTCGTTCCCGACAACACGAACATCAAGTTCCTGCGCCTGCGCGTGCCGTTCTATATCGTAAGCATGCTGCTGATGGCCGCCAGCCTCAGCCTCGTGTTCACCAAGGGCCTCAACCTTGGCGTCGATTTCATCGGCGGGCAGATGATCCGCGTGACCTTTGTCCAGAGCGCCGAGGCACCGGTGGCGCAGCTGCGCACCGAAATCGGCACGCTGGGCTATGGCGAGCCGATCATCCAGCGCTATGGCAAGCCCAACGAAATTTCGATCCGTATGAAGCTGCCGGCTGGCGCGGACCAGGATTCCGGCCTTTCGGACAAGATGGCGCGCACTATCACCGCCGATATCAAGGCCAAGCACACCGATGCCCGCGTGGACGGGGTGGATTCGGTTTCCGGCAAGGTTTCGGGCGAGCTGTGGCACAGCGCGATCCTCTCGCTCGGCCTCGCCGCGTTGGCGGTGGCGGCCTATATCTGGCTGCGCTTCGAATGGCAGTTCGGCATCGGCGCGCTGTTCAGTCTGGTGCACGACGTGGTGCTGACGCTCGGCCTGTTTGCCGTCACCCAGCTGGAATTTGATCTGAACATCGTGGCGGCACTGCTGACGCTGATCGGCTATTCGCTCAACGATACGATCGTGGTTTATGACCGGATCCGCGAGAACCTGAAGAAATACCGCAAGATGCCGATGCCCGAGCTGCTCGACCTGTCGGTGAACGAGACGCTGGCGCGCACGCTGGTGACCTCGCTTTCGATGCTGATCACGCTGGTGGCGTTGCTGCTGTTTGGCCCCGATGTGATCTTCGGCTTTACGGCTGCCATTACGCTGGGCATTTTCGTCGGCACCTACAGCTCGATCTACATGGCCGCGCCGATCCTGATCTGGCTCAAGGTGACGTCGAAGAGCTTTATCCCGACCGAATCCGCGCTCGACAAGCAGGAGCAGCTGGCGCGCGAGCGGGCCTGAACGGAAGGGTTGTACCAGCATCCTTCGACAGGCTCAGGATGAGCGGGATTCGGAGGATTCTTCCAGAAATGGATTGCGCAAGAACCAGGCCCCGCTCGTGCTGAGCGTGTCGAAGCACCTGCCGCTACCTCAAACGTCCACTGCGGCCTTGTCGTAGATATCGGCCAGCGCGGCGGCGTTGGCATCCCAGCTGAAGCGGGCGGCGCAGGCGGCCACATCGGCCTGCTGCGGCGGCGCGGCGAGCAGATCGGCCATCGCGGCGGCAATCGCAACCGGGGTGCGCGCGGCAAGGCGGCCCGCTGCGGGGCAGCAGGCCACTTCGCCCGCCCCGCCGATGGGCGGGATCACCAGCGGCGTGCCGCAGGCCAGCGCTTCGATCCACGCATTGGCAAGGCCCTCGCGTTCTGATGGCAGCACCATGACATCGGCGGCGCTGAGCAGCGTGGGCAGCACTTCGTGGCTCACCGCCCCCAGAAAATGGACCCGGCTGGATACCCCCAGCATCGCAGCCTTTGCGCGCAGTGCGGCTTCGTCGGCGCCGGTGCCTGCCAGCGCCAGGTGGAGATCGCCGGGCAGGCTCGTCAGCGCCTCGATTGCCAGCGCTTGCCCCTTGATCGGGATCAGCGCGCCGACGCATACGGCCAGCCGGTCCTCCGGGCGCAGCGACAGGGCCGGAAGGCTGACTGCCAATTGTGCACGGGCCTGCGCGCGCGGGAGGGGCTGGAAGCGGGCATGATCGAGCCCGGTATAATGAACCGTGATCCCGCTTGGCGGGGCAAGGCCAAGCGCGTTCATGTCGCCCGCCAAAGCGCCCGAGACTGCCAGCACAGCCGCCGCACTGCGTGCGGCGCGGCGCATTTGCGCAAGGGCCGCCGGCTTTTCACCCCACAAGTGAATATCTGATCCGCGCGCCTTGATCGCGTAGGGCAGGCCCAGCCCGGCAGCCACTTGCGCCGCCGCCGGGCCATCGGGATAAAAGAATTGCGCATCGACCAGATCGAACGGCGCCTCGGCATGGAGCCGGCGCGCCAGTGGGAGGACGGCTTGGGCAATCGCCCAGGGGTTGGTGCGACCGGACAGCGCCGGGACCAGCAGGAAACGCGGGTGGTGCACTGGAATCGGCCCCGCCGTTTCCAGTGCCGGGATTGCCGCCAGCGGCTTGTAGCGGCCGATTGCGCGCAGCGGCGGCGGGGGCAGGCCGATGGGGTTGACCACGGTCACGTCCCAATCCCCGCGCGTCGCCAGCGCTTCCATCTGGCGCGCGACGAACCGGCCGAAGCTGCTGCGGCCCGGCGCGGGATAGAGCGTCGAAATCGACAGCAGACGTCGCTTCATTGGAACGTTCAAACGGGCGTCAGAGCGAGCGCACGAGCAGTTCGGCCACGCCGATCCATGCCGGATGATCGATCACCACCTGGCGCTGGCCGACGCCGGGCGGGAGCAGCGCGATGCGGTCTCCATCCCGGTCGATCATGCGGCCGAAGGCGAAACGGCCGCCGGGGCGGGGCGCCAGCACATCACGGTTGAGCGCGCGGGCGAAATCGGCAGAGCCGATCTGCTTGAGCCAGACCTGATCCCCGGCGCGGTATTCCCCTGCGCTGACATCCACGCTCATCACCACCATTCCGGCCGAGCCGGGGCCGACCGGGAACACGGCAGACATGGGCTTCGCCAGCGGCTCTGCCCCGCCTGCGGCAAGGCGCGCGATGATCTGGGGTTCGGCCTCGGCTTCGGCCTTGACCAGCAATTGCGGATCGACATCGAGCGCGGCGGCGATGCGGTTCATCCAGCCGAGCGAGAGCGAACGCATGCCCGTTTCAAGGCGGCCGATGGTCTGCGCGGTGGTGGCGGGCGCGCAGCGCGCAGCGACATCGGCCAAAGTGAGGCCCTTTTGACGTCGGATATCGCGAATGCGGTTGATCATGGGTCGCGGCGCACTTTTTGGGGCCTTTCGGCTGCTTTTACAGCTTTTGGACGCGGCGACAAGTTTTGCGCTTTCCTACAAGCACAAGTCTCCGGCATGACCCCACTAGTTCCTGATATGTTCTGTAAAGGAGGGCGTTATGGCGCAGTTTCTGGTGGACCGCGAGCTGACCGAGGAAGGGCCGCGCAGGCAGGGCGGAGTGCGGCCCGAGGCTGGCGGCGGTGCGGCGCGCGGGGCCGTGCGCACGGTGCGAGTGAACCTCGCCGAATCGCCGCTGACCTGGCTGCACGCGCGCGGGCATCTGAACGACCGGCAGTTTGCGGCGGGCGAACGGCTGCGCGCCGATTGGGAGCGCGCCGAGCTGGCGCCATCAGTGACGATGCGCTGGGACCCGGTGCGGATCGCTGGCGGCGAACCGGGTTTGACGCAGAGCGAGCGGCAACTGGCAGCCCGGCGGCGGTTCGACGGGGCGATTGCGGCGGCGGGGCCGGGGCTGGCCGATATCCTCTGGCGCGTGGTTTGCGCGGGCGAAGGCGTGCCAGTGGCGGAAAAGGCGCTGGCCTGGCCTGCGCGCAGCGGCAAGCTGGTGCTGGAACTGGCGCTCGACCGGGTGGCGGGGTTCTACGGCGTGCCGTGAGGATTTCCCCGGCTTGACCAGCGAGGCAGGTTGCCGAGGGACGGCGGGATGTGCGACCGGCAGGGCTTCGAAGAATTCGGGAGCCTTGTTGCATGGAACGCCGTGATTTTCTGCTGGGTGCGGGTGCTGCTGCTTTGGCCGGGGCGTTTCCGGTGCGGGGTTTCGCGGCAAGCGCGACCGGTGATGCCGGGTTTGCGGCGCTGGCGGATCGGCTCTTTTACGACAACCTGCTGCTGAACCCGACCAACGCCACTTCGCTCGGCCTGGATATCGGGGTGCGTGAGGGGCTGCGCTACCGGCTCGATGACAACAGCGAGGCGGGCCGGGAAGCGACCCGTGCATTCGACAAGGCAGCGCTGGCCAGAGTCCGCAGCGTTGATGCCGCCAGCCTGAGCCCGGCGGCGCAGCGCCAGCGCGATGTGAT
>JAIXYF010000310.1 GCA_027490345.1 Novosphingobium sp. | reverse complement strand
GTCAGCGAAGCACTGGATAGCGACCCCGGCGTGCTGGCCGCTGCCGCGCGGATCGATGCCGCACGCGCACAGGCCGATGCGCTGGCACACGGCCCTCAGGAAATCTCGGTCCAGGCCACGGCGCTGCGCCGCCAGGTGGACCGCGAAGGCGGCTTCGCCGAGTTCGACGCGACGGTCACGCGGCCCTTCCGCCTGCCCGGCAAGGCGCGGATCGACCGCAAGACCGGCGCGGCGGGCCTCGCCTATGCTCAGAACCAGATGGCCGATGCACGCCATCAGGCCGCGCTCACATTGGCGCAGCAGTGGTTCGATTGGGTGGAGGCGGGGGCACTGGCGGCCAGCGACGCGGCCAATATCGCCTATCTTGAACGCGCGCTCGGGGCGGTTGAGCGCCGCGCTGCGCTGCGCGATGCCGCCGCGCTCGATGTCGATCAGGCCCGCGCCGCGCTATCGCGCGCACGCGGCCAGCGCGCCGATGCCCTTGCCCGTGCCGCCGAAGCCCGGGCCCGCTTGGGCGCCACTTTTCCCACGATCCCGCTTCCCGCCGAGCCGCCCGCGCCCGGCCTGCCCGCACAGCCGCCAATCGGTTTCCCGGCGCTGGCGAAACTGGTGGTCGAACGCAGCCATGAAATCGCCGCCGCACAGGCCATGGCCGACCGCGAAGGCTTTGCCGCCGATCGCGCCCGCGCCGAACGCCGCGCCGATCCTTCGCTGGGAGTGCGCGCCTTCAGCGAACGCGGCGGGCAGGAACGCGGCCTCGGCGTTGTCGCCACCCTGCCGCTGGGCGGTGGCTACCGCCGCCTGCAGGCCGATGAGGCCGCCGCCCATGCCCGTGCCGCAGCGCAGGATCTGGCAGGGGTGCAGCGCGCGGTGGGCGCAGCAGCGGCGGCAGACCGGGCGCTCGCCGAAACCCGGCTGGCCGGATGGCAGGCGCTGGATGAAGCCGCACGCGCCGCCGCCGCCGTGGCCGAACGCACCGTGACGGGCGGCAGGCTGGGCGCCATCGATCTGGCCGATGTCCTCCTCGCCCAGCGCCAGGCCGGTGACGCCCGGCGCGAGGAGATCGCCGCGCGCATGGCCGCGCTCAGAGCGATCCTGAAGCTGGAAATCGATTCCCACGTGGTGTGGATCGATGCCGACGATCACGCGGAGGCACCGGCCCCAGCTCCCTGAACTGGCCCCCTGAATTGGCCCCCTGCACTGTTCCCGCCGCCCGGCATGGTCACCGCCTGTTAAGCGCTTTTCAACTCCGCCCGGCTAGTGCGAACGGATGACTTCGGCCGCCATTTCCTTGACGCTCGTGCTTTTGCTGGCGGCGACGTACCTTGGATATCCGCTGGTGCTTGTGCTGCTCCACAGCGTCATGCCCGCAAGGAACCAAAGCACTGGCGCAGGCTTGGGCGCAGGCTTGCCCGAAAGCCTTTCCATCACCGTCCTGATCGCCGCCTATAATGAAGAGGCCAGCATCAGGCAGAAGTTGCAGACCGTGCTGGCCGCAGCCGACGCAAGCCCCTGGCCGGTTGCCGTCATCGTCGGCGATGATGGCTCTACCGATCAGACGGCCGTGCTGGCGCAAAGCCTTGAAGACCCCCGGCTCACCGTGGTGCGTTGTCCGCGCGGGGGAAAAGCTGCGGTGCTCAACCGGATCATCGATCTGGCGCGCGGGGATATCGTGATCCTGACAGACGCCGATCCCCTGTTCCTGCCCGACACGATCGAGGCGGTTGTCCGGCCCTTTGCCGATCCGGCGGTCGGTGCGGTGGCAGGGGCAGTCGTGGTCAACAAGGCCCATTCCGGCAAGCGCAGGCTGGCCCAGTTCGATGGGCTGTTTCGCAAGTACGAATCGTGGCTGCGCAGCGCCGAAAGCCGCTTGATCGGATGCAGCAGCGCCGATGGCGGGCTGCTGGCCATTCGGCGCAGCCTGTTTCCGGTGGTCCCCCCTGACGTCACCGATGATTTCTACATCAGCACCGCAGCGGTCGCTGGCGGAAAACGCATCGTGTTCGAGCCTGCCGCGCGCGTGGTGGAAGAAAGCATTGCCGGCAGCCGCCGCAATTTCCGCCGCCGGGTGCGCATCACCGTCCGCGGGATGACCGGGTTGTGGCGGCGGCGGCGCTTGATGAATCCGTTCGTCACGGGCGGCTATGCCTTTGGCCTGATCGTACACAAGCTGCTGCGCCGGCTTGCGCCGCTATTCCTCGTCGCCTTGTGGCCGCTTTCGCTTGGGGCGGCGCTGGCCGCACAAGGTCTGGCCGCGTGGTTCTGGGCCGCGACATGCAGCGCCCTCACGCTGCTGGTGCTGTGCGGGATTGCCGGGCTGGCTGAGGGCATTGGCTGGCCAAAGCCCGTGCGCATGCTGCACGCAGTGGCGCTGCATCTTGCCGGACAATTGACCGGCGTGTGGCAATTCGCCGCCGGGCGCCGCTACAGCCAGTGGACCCCGGCGAAATGAAGCGCGGTATGGTCCTTGCGGGCGGCGCGGCCATGCTCGGCTTTGGGCTGATGCTGCAGCCCGGATCAGCCCAGCCGGTTCAGCGCGATCAGCACTATGCCGATACGTTCGATCGGGGCCTGTGTGCCAGCCGGGTGGATTGCCCGTGGTATTTTCAGCAGCGCGTCAATGGCACCGTTCAGGCGGAACCAGTCACGGGCCGGCGGGGCCTCGCCCTTCATGCTCTGGTCGGCCCGAAACGAGGCGGGGCCGTGGCCAAGGCGGCTCTGGTGGCGCGCATCGCGCCTGCAGGGCCCGGCAGCGTGATCCGAGTCTCGTTCGACATGATGGTGCCGCCTGGCCGCCCGGGCAATTCGCTGCAGCTTGTCGATCTGGAATGCGCCGATTGCGGGTGGCCCTACAATCCCGGCGTGCGGCTCTATCTGCGCCATGGCCGGCTGCGGATCGACCGCGCGAAGATCGATGTCGCGCGGGCCTGGGTCAACGATGCCGCCCCGCAGATGGTGCATGGCCGGTGGCATCACGTGGCCTATGAACTAAGGGTTTCGGCGGGCGAAGATGGCTGGGCGCGGGCCTTTCTGGATGGGGCAGAAGTTGTTGGCGGCAAGGGCCGCACCACGATGCTTCAGCGCATGGACTGGATCGACCGGGTGCAAGTGGGGCTGACGGCCAATTCCAACCCCGAGCCTGCCGAACTGTGGATCGACAATGTCAGGATCGATGTGATCGCGCCTGCCGGAAAAGGCCGGTGATGCTGCGCGCGCGCTGGATGCAGCCGGACGAGGCACTGGCCGATGCAGGCCGCTGGCAGGCGCTGGCGGCAAGGTGCGCCAATTCCAACGTCTTTTTTGAACACTGGGCCGTCAAGGCCTGCCAAAGCCTGCCCGAAGGCGCGGGTCTGCGCCTGCTGCTTGTAGAGCATCACGACGGAAGCTGGGCCGGCTTGCTGCCGCTGATGCCGTGGCGCGTCGGCGGCGTCGCCATCGGGTGGCAGAATTGGGACCAGCGCGTGCGGGCGCTGGGCGATCCGCTCATCGTCTCGGGGCAGGAGAGCGCCGTGTGGCAAGCCATGCTGGCGGCCCTTGCGCGCGATTGGCGGCAGCCGCTCCTGCGGCTTTCAACGCTGGATGAACAAGGCCCGGTGGGCGCCGCGCTGCTTGCCATTCTGAACGACGGAGCATGGCCGCACCAGTGCACCCGCCGGTTGGAACGGGCTGTGCTGAACCACGGGCTATCGGCGGCCGAGCATTGCGCCAGCCATATTCGCGGCAAAGTGCTCAAGGAATATCGCCGGCTCAAGCGCAGGCTCTCGGACCGGGGGGACTTGCGCGTGGAACAGCTCGATCGTTCGGCGCGGGCGGCCCCGTGGACCGAACAATTGCTGGCTCTGGAAACAACCGGATGGAAAGGCCGCGACGGTGTCGCCGCCGCGTGCGATGCCGCGCTGGAAGAGTGCGTCCATCGCCTGCTGGAAAGCGCGCATGGCGAGAGCCGCCTCGATTTCTGGCGGATGACGCTGGACGGCGAACCGCTGTCGATGCTCGCCTGCCTGGAAAACGGGCAAGGTCAGTCGTTCCAATACAAAATCAGCTACGACGAGCGCCACGGTGCCAGTTCGCCCGGCGTTCTGCTGGAACTGGAATACTTGGCAGCGCTGCTCGATGGGGACCGCTTGCGCCGCTGCGACAGTTGCGCCCGCCCGGACCATCCGATGATCAACCGCCTGTGGGTTGATCGCATGGCCGTCTGCTCGGTGGTGATCGGCCAGCCCACCCTGGTCGGCCGGGGCATTATCGGGCTGACGGCGCTGATCGACCGGCGCCGCGCCAAACCCGCAGACCAGACCGCGCCTGTTCCAGAGCTGGAAACGAACTAAACCATGACGACGATCCCAACGCTGTTCACCCCGGCCGCGCACGATGCGCTCGCCTCGGCCTATCCGGCCTTGCCCTGCGGCCTCAGCCATGGCCTGGCCCGCCATCCCCTCTTCACGCGCGCGGCGCTGGAAGCGCTGGCGGCCAGCCTGCCGGTCTCCCACGTCGAGCACTCCATCGGCGATGTCCCGGTCAATCAGGATCCCTCCGCCACGCAAGTCGCGCCGATGACCGCCCCCGAAGTGGTGCGCAGCATCGATACCAACCGCTGCTGGATGGTGATGAAGAAGGTCGAACACGTCCCCGCCTATGCCGATTTGCTGGAGACGCTTCTCGCCAGCCTCGCGCATCTTGTCGGCCCTAGAACCGGGCCGATCATTCGCCCCGAAGCCTTCGTGTTCCTTTCTGCCCCCAATTCGGTAACACCATTTCACATGGACCCCGAACACAACATCCTGCTGCAGATCGAAGGCCGCAAGACCATGAACGTCTATCCGGCGGGCAGCACCGAACTGGTGCCGCAAGAAGCGCACGAGGCGTTCCACCGCGGTGCCCACCGCAATCTGGTCCACCGGCCAGCCTTCGAAGCGCAGGCCCGGCCCTTTGCTCTGCAGCCCGGCGATGCGGTCTATGTCCCGGTCAAGGCGCCGCATTGGGTGCAGAACGGGCCGGAGGTATCGATCTCGTTCAGCGTGACCTGGCGCTCGCGGCTCAGCGATGGTGAGGCGCGGCTGCATCTGGTCAATCATCAGCTGCGCAAACTGGGCCTGCAACCCGCCCTGCCCGGCCAGAGCCCGCTGGCCGATCAGGCCAAGATCCGCGCGCACCGCGGCTTCAAGGCGGTGACGCACACGGTGAAGCGGGCGCTGGGACGCCAGCCGGACCGCACGGCCTATTGATCCTTCAGGCGGTAGCGGCGGCCATCATCGCCAGCTGGCGCGATGCATTCGCCGTCAAATCGAATTCCTGCTCAACATGGCGCCGGCCGCGCCGCGCCATGTGGAGCGCAGCGGCGGGATCGGCATACACCCGCAACAGGGCCTCGCCCAGCGCAGCGCTGTCACGCTGCGGCACCAGCAGGCCGGTCTCACCATCGCGGATCAGCTCGGGAATGCCCGAAATGGCCGTGGTGATGGCGGGCCGCTGATAGGCCAGCGCCTCGATCATCACGTTGGGAATGCCTTCCTGGCGCCCGCTCGGCCCGATCACGCTGGGCGCCACGCACACGCTAGCGGTGCGATAGCTTTCGGCCACCACTTCGAACGGCTGCATGCCGCGAAAGCGCACGCGCTCGCCAAACTGGGCGGCCTTGGCCTGCAGCGCTTCTGCGCTGGGGCCGCTGCCGATCAGATCAAGCTGCCAGTTGCCCAGCCGGTGGCCCACCGCGCCCAGCGCATCGAGCAGATATTCGACCCCCTTCTTGGGCTCCAGCGCACCGACATAGAGGATCCTGAACACGTCGGTCGCGGGCGTGGTCTCCACTGGCACGATACGGCCTGTGTCAACACTGGAATGAATGACCTGTATGGGCCGCCCTGCAATCGCGGGTACGGTCTTTTGCAGGAAAGCCGCGCCATATTCGCTGACCGTGCGGATGCCGCCCGCTTCGGAAAGCTTGGCATCGAGCAGGCGCTGGGTGCGGAAAATGTCATGTGCGCGGCAGCTGACGGAATAGGGCAGCCCGCCCATGCGTCGGCCAATCCATGCGGCAGTTGCCGGGTGCCCGGCAAATTCGGCATGAACGTGATCCGCCCCCCAGTGCTTCGCATCCTCGGCAATGGCGAGAGCTTTTGGCAGCAGCGCCAACGACTTGGCTGCAATCCGCGGCAACGGCGCATAAGCCGTCACGATCCGCCCGACGATGCCCCCGATCGTCAGCGGACGGCGCACCAGCGCGCGGGCCAACGCCATCAAGCTTTCGCGGCCCAGCAACGGTATGGATCGCGCGCGCGCGCGCAGGGGTTCGGCAAATCCGTGAAGGGTCTGGTTCGCGCGCCATGCCGCCACATGATACAGGCGCACATCATGGCCCAGCTCGATGAACTTCATCAGATCACGGTAGATGAAAGTCTCGGTCGACTTGGGAAATTCGGTGACGATCACGGCGATCTTCATGGGGCGGTTCCGGTCAACGTATAGGCCCCGGTCAGACTGCTTCGACCAGCGCGTTCAGCCTGTGCCAGCATGCCTGCGCGCAGCCCAAGCGCCAGCAAGAGCCAGAGGTAGCGCAAATCCTTGTGCGGCATGAAAAACGAGGCTGCCAGCATGGCCGCCAACGCCAGCATGAGGGCAATGGCGACGCACGCCAGTTCGCGGCTCACGGACCGGGAGGCCAGCATGAGTTGGCGGAACGCCTCACGCACCAGCAGCGCAAACAGGGCGAGGCCAACCAGCCCGTATTCCACCGCGGTATCGAGGAACATGTTGTGCAACTCGCGCGGTTCGAGAATGCGGCCCGGATACCACCGGAATTCGGGGCCGACATAATAACTGGGGAAGTTGCCTGGGCCAATGCCCCAGATCGGCGATCCCGACAGCAGCTCGCTGCCGATTCGCAGATAGGTGATACGGCGGAACAGCGTTTGATCCTTGGCGAAATCGCCAATCGCCATGAAGCGCGCGACCAATTCGGGCGGGGCAATGGCAATCAGTCCGATCACACCGGCAATCCCGGCCAGAATCATCAACGGAAAGGCGCGGTGGCCGCGAAAGCGCCATCCCAGCAGGCCTGCGGCCAGCGCGAGACCGACCAGCGCGCTGCGGGCCGACATGAGGCCCAGCGCCGCAATGCCCAGCGCAGCCGCGCCCAGCATCGCAGGTTGCCAGAGCCGCGCGGCATAGACGGTCAGCGCCATGGCCAGAACCGTGCTGACCATCAGCATCTGCGCGGCGGTCGTCGGATTTTCGTCCGACCCGCCAGAGGAGCGTGCCGCCCCTTCAAACTCGGCCGTGGTGGCAGCAATCGAGGTGGCTACAAGCCGCGTGCCCGTCTTGTATTCGATCAGCACGATCACCGCCGCCACCACTCCGGCCAGCACGATTCCACCGGTGATCAGCGTCAGGTGGCGCGGCGAACGGATGGCCAGCATGATGCACAGCGCCGGAAGGATCGAGCCGGAAAGCTTGATCAGGTAACTCACGCCTTCGGCTTTGTGCGTGCTCATGGCCCAGCACACGATGATCCACGCCGAAAGAATCCCGATCAGGCGCACGCCAAAGGGCAGGAGGTGCGATCCCTCACCGGGAAGCTCGAAGCGGATGGTCAGGAGCCAGATCAGGCTCATGGCCACCAGCCCTGCAAACAGCATCTCGCCCGCGCTGATCGGCAGGCTGGCCGTCAACCGGTTGCCCACGGCATCAAGCTGGGTCAGCACGGCATAGAGCAGCGCCAGCATCAGCAGCAGGTGCTGCACCGGCATAGCCATCGGCCCATCCAGCACAGCGCGGGGCAAGGGTATGGCGGGTCTGGAGGGTGCGGCCGACGCCATGGTCAGCAGACGAAAACGTGCGGTTCGCCGCCAATGTCCCGCTTCCAGCGTTCAACGGTCATCATCAGCCATGCCGGATCAGCCGCAGCTTGCGCGGAGATACCGATGAGGTAGCGTACCCCATCGCCCAGCGCGGCCAACCGTTCTTGCGGGCATTCCTGATCGATAGCGCCTGCGTAGACCAGCGTTCCCGGCAGCACCCTGACGGGATCAAAGCTGGCGCGGGTGGCGTCGGCGATCGGCATGGGCCGCCCTGCCCCCTTGGCCATGTCGAGCGCGCATTGGGTCAGGAGCCGGGCACCGGTGTGTCCGCCGATGGAAACCGCCACGCAGATCTCGCCCGAGGTCAGACCGGCCTGTAGCAGCGCAGGCCCCAGCGTTTCGCAAACTGCGCGGCGCTCACCATGATGGTATTGCACGCCATCTGCGGGCGTAGGGATCAGCCCGGCAATGGCAACTGGCGGCGCTGGCCGCAGCGGCACAGCAGCCGGCTCCGTATCTGGTTCAATGGGCAGTGTCAGCTCCAGCTCATCCTGCGCCTCATCCGCCGCCGCATCTTCAGCCTGAGCAAGCGCATGGGCGCCGGAGGTCATGGCTGGGCCATATTTGCGCACCGGCGCTGAAACCCGGGTAGCGCCTATTACTCCCGGCCCTGCCGTTTCCGGCGCAGACCGTGCGCCGCGCTGGCGAAAGATCGAGATGGTCTCGTGTACGTCGGCCGAAGCGCTTGGCGCCTGATCGGTCCCAGCCGCCTCGGCGGTGGGAGCCTTGGCTTCAGCGCCGTGTTCGCCGCCATCGGCCTCGTCCTGCTGCGCGGCCAGCGATTTGCCCGGCCCCAACAGCAGCAGCATGATCGCGGCCAGAGCGGCACCGGCAACGAACCCTGCCAGCGTATTGAAAAACACCTTGGGAGAAGACCGGACCAGCGGCGGTGTGGCCTTTTCGATCACTTCGATCTTGGGAGCATTGGACTGGTTTTCGTTGGCGTTGAAGCTCACGCGCTGCGCCAGATCGTCGACTTCCTTGGCTACAAGGGCAATGCGGTCATCGATCTGCTTGATGTTCAACTCACTACCGCTGACCATGACGAACTTCGCGCGCAGGGCATTGATGCGGCTCTGCCGGATCGCAATGCCCTGGCGCAGCCCGTCGGCCTTGGGGGCCGCAGTGGCCAGCGCCTGTTCCACGGCCTGCTGTGATGTGCTCATTCGCCCGCTGGCCTGCCGCCGCAGCGCGGCCACTTCGGCTGCAGCACTGTCAAGCGCAACGCGGTCACTGGTCAGGCGGCTTTCCTCAGCCATCAGTTCCTGCATCAGGCCCTGCTTCTGGGTATCGACATCGACAACGCCGCTGCGCTGCTTGAGCAGGCGCGATTGGCCCAGCAGCGCGGCAAGTTCTGCCCGCTTGGCCACGAGGCTCCTGCCCAGCGTGGTGGTAAGCTGCTGCTCGCTGGCCTCGGACTGGGCATGAGCGCGCGCCACGATAGCCTCGGCCAGCACATTCGCCAGCCAGGCGGCTGCCTGCGGATCATCCCATGCGACCGACACCTTCATCAGATAAGTGCCCTCGACCATTTCGATGGTCGTGTTCTCGATCAGCGACTGGATCAGATCCTCGCGCAGCGGCAATTTCACCACTTCGCCGTAATTCAGGTAGCTGATTACTTGCCCCGGCGAAAAGAAACTGGGAGCCGAGGCGTTACGCTCCAGCGTCTCTACCGAGACATTCGCGCGCTTGGCTTCCCATGCCAGATAGCGTTCCACCACCGGCACCAGCACCGGGCGCGTATAGACGTATTCGCCGTAGGTCTGCACCATGACTGCGCCGCCATCGAAGGTCTGACCGCGCACGAAGCGTGTGGCAAAACCAAGCTCGGCACTGGTCGGCACGATGTTGAGCCGCGCTGCCGCATCAAAGCTGGGGCGCTGCGCCAGCACCGCCACACTGAACAGCCACGCGAGGAACGTGCAGCCCAGAACCAGCCCGCCAACGAGCCTCCAGCGCGACAGGACCAGTCGCCAATAATAGAGACCGACGGGCATCAGGGCGAAATCAGCGTGAAGTTGGAACCGAGATTGAGCCCGTTGAAGCCGATGATCTGGCGGATCTGGCGCGCCCGGTCCGCCGACCGCGCCATGCGCGTGGCCGGAATGATCATCACGCTGAACGGCCGAAGCTCGCGCAGCTGGGCGCTGCTGCCATTCAGAACCGCCCGCAAGTCGATCATCTCGGCCTCAAGCTGTCCTTTCACCGGGGTGAGCAGCACCACCTGGGAAAGGTCGGCATCGCGCGATGCCCCGCCGGCACGGGCCAGGGCCTCGAACACCGAACTGCCATCGCGATAAGGAAAAGCGCCGGGCCTGGCCACTTCGCCCATGACGAAGGTTTCCGGCGGCAAGGGCGGGCGGGCATATTCCAGCACTTGCACTGATACCGAGGCGCGCTCCAGCACCGGGCGGTAGAGCGTCTGCAACTTTTCCTGCAGTTCCGTGGCTGTCAGGCCGCGGGTCTGCAGGGGTTTGAGCAGTGGAGGGCTGATCTCGCCCGATACAAGCACGCGCTGTTCGCTATCGAGCGAGGGCATGTAGGGAAAGCGAATGCGCACCAGATCGTTGGGCGAAAAGTCTCCCGGCCGTTCGAGCAACTGGTTGAGCGTATCGCTGACCTGATCGCCAAGCGCCGGGCGCGGCACCGCAGCGCCCGGCTCGGGTTGGAGCGCAATCGTGCGTTGGGGCTGATATTGCACCGAACTGGCGCAGCCAGCCAGCACCAGCGAGGCCGCTGCCGCTGCCGCACAAACGCGGCCTCCGGCTGGGCCGGATCGGCTTCTTGGTGAACGAACGTCATCTGACACGGAGGTAACTTCCCTTGAACGTCAGTTTTACTAGGCCAGACACGCTGAATTTATCGTTAAGTCTGTTTGCGTGAGGCGCGTTTCAGCGCCGGACAAGACCTTCGAGCATGGTTTCGAACAAGCGGGCCGAACGCTGGATGCCGTATTGCGCAGCGGTTGCGCGGCCAGCACCGACCGTGCTGCTCAGCACTGCGGGATCGGCCAGCAGATTTTCGATGCGCGCCGCCAGAACCTGCGCATCGCCGGGAGAGACGAGCCAGCCGTTCTTGCCATCCACGATAAAACTGTCCGGTCCGCCGCACCGTGTGGCCAGCACGGGAAGGCCCTGATGCATCGCCTCGATCAGAACATTGCCGAAGCCTTCGCGGCGCGATGCCAGAACAAACAGATTCGCGCCGTTCATGGCAGCGGCAGGATCAGCGACATGGCCCGCGAGCCGCACACAATGGCCCAGCCCTTCGGCAGCAATCTGCGCCTCCAGGCTCGCTCGTTCCGGTCCCTCGCCATAGATTGTCAAAGCGCACGGGCGATTGCACCGGACCAACCGCGCCGCCGCGCCGATCAGCAAGTCAAAGCCTTTTTCCCGGACCAGCCGGCCTGCGCTGACGATCTGCCATGGCCCCTCACGCGGCGAGCGGGGCAAGGCTGCGGCAAACGGCGGCGCACAATCATCGACAACCGGGTTTGGCAGGCAGCGAACCGGCAGCTCGCGTCCCAGCAATGCCTTGAGTTCGGCCGCGATGGCCTGCGTCGGCACGGCAATCGCCGCGGCTTGGGGGTAGAGCCTGCGCATCGCAGCTTTGCGCAGCCACGGCCACTTGGCCCCGGCCAGATAGGCGGCGGGCGTAGTATGTTCAGAGATAATGCGCGCACATTGGCTGGCGGGGGCGGCCAGCATTGCCAGATTCATCGCATTGGTGGCCGAATAGGCAACATCGATCCGCAGCGCGGCAAGCTGCCTGCCAATATCGAAGCTGCGCCAGAGCGAGCGGCGGGCTCCTATCCGCAGCGGCGCGATATCGCCCGGAAGCAGATCCAGAAAATCCCCGCTGACCCGGCCCAGCAACAGATGCGGATCAAACCGCGCGCGATCCAGCGCGCCCAGCCAGTTGAGCACCACGCGCTCTGCTCCGCCAGGCTGAAAGTGGGGGAGCAGAAAGGCGACCCTGGTGCGGGCATCAGGCACGCCTCGTGCGCCTTTGCAGCTTCGCGACAACATGCCGGCTGATGCTTTCATCATCGCGGCAAAGCGCCAGTTCGGCAGCGGCATAGCCCAGCAGGAACGTGAGGATGATCGGCCCGAGCTGGAACAGCCTGATCCATTGGGAATGCGCTTCGGGCAGGCTTTGCTGCAGCATGAAGGCACAGGCGCTGCCGATCCCGGCTGCAGCAAGCGTGCGTGCAAAGGCGCGCAACTGCTCTGCCAGCGGGAAATCGGCAAAGCGGGATCTGGCCACGCGCAGCGCCTGCGCCAGATTGAGCGCGGTTGCCAGCGCCGCACCCCATGCAATTCCGGCCACGCCAAGCAGCGGGATGAGGGCCAGCAGCGCGCCCGCACGCAGCAGCACTCCTGCGGTCGCAATCCGGATCATGTCGGCCCGCGGATTGCCCCGCGCATCGGCAAAGATCGCAGACGTCGTGGCCAGCAGCGGGGTCAGGAACATGGCGGCAGCGCAATAGCCGATGGTCGTCTGGATCGTGGAGGCAAGCCCCGCTGCGCCAAATGCGCCATACCCGAACAAGAGATGGACAAGGAAATCGGTGGCGAAGGCCATGCTGATCGAGACGACGGTCTGGATCGCGAACACGGCGCGCTGGCGGCGGGCAAAGCCCAGCGCAGCATCACGGCGGCTGCTCGATTGCATGACGCGGACCAGATCGGGAAACATCACGGCCGAAACGCTCGACATGACCAGACCCGGGATGAGCGAGGCGAGGCGCGAGCCATATTCCAGCGCAGCCACGCTGCCGGCGGCCAGCGTCGATGCGGCCATGAAGTCCATCAGGGTTGTGGCCTGATTGAACACGCCGAAAATGATCGCCGCAGCCAGACCACTGCCTGCACTGGCGGCAATGGCATGGGACTTTGCGGGCGAATCGGCGTTCCCATGGGATTCGGCCCCTTCTGATCCGGCTGCGCCTTTCGCGGCGCTCCGTTCCGCGCGAAGGCGAAGAAGATAGGGCAGCGAGCCGGCAATCATGATGAGCAGCGCCAGAAAGGCACCCGCCACCAGCGCTTCTCCCACCTCGATGATGCCCCATGGCGGCACCAGAAACAGCAGGACGCCGACCAGCAGAACCCGCTGCGACATGGCCGCGATCTCCACCAGACCGTGCTTGCCGCTGGCCTGCCGCATGGCGTTGAGGATCCAGATCAGGGTGGTCAGGACGACAAGCGGCGCCATGATGCGCACCAGCTGATCCATCAGCACGTGGCGCTCGCCAGAGAAGCCCGGCGCAAAAACGGCAACGAACCAGGCGGGCGACACCAGCGCAACGCCCACGATCGCAAGCACCATGGCCGCGGCACCCGCCGCCATCCGGTTGCGGAACAGGCCGAGCAGCGAGGCACCGGAATCAAGCCGCGCGACAAGGTGCGGCATAAGCGACATGTGCACCAGCTTGCCCGTGGCATCAGCAACGCCATTTGTGGTGCGCCGCGCCAGAAAGAAGGCATCAAGCTGGGCCGAGGCGCCGAAACGTGAGGCCAGCAGAGTCGACACGGCAAAGCTGAAGACAAGATCGACCGCCCTGATACCGAACACCAGCGTCGTCGATTTCGCCAGCGAAGGCGCTTTCGCGCCGATGGCGCTCATGCAGGGCCGCTCCGCGATTTGCGCTGCGGCCCCAGGTTTCCGCTATAGCGCGAAAGACGCGTCCATTGCGTGCCCAGCACATAGATGTGAGTCACCTTCTGCCCCATCTCGCGGTAGCCGAAGTAATACTGGATAAGATAGGATGCCTTGTTGGAGAGATCGACGATCCCGAATTGCCGCGTGATGCCGATCCTGCGCAAATAGCGCATGGTCTTGCGGCACAGCAGCATGCCCAGCTTGCTGTTGCGCTTCGCCGGATCGAGCAGCCAGCAGTAGTGATAGGCCTCACCAGGCCGCACATCATAGAACTCGTGCGCCTTGCGATCCCGGTGCGGGGTCAGCGATATCCACGCGCAGCCATAGGCAATGCCGCCCTCGGTGATAAACACCGCGTTCTTGCCATCGGCAAGCATCGCCTCGAACGCGGCTTTGCGCGGCGCCAGCCAGTCAGACAGCACCGGAAGGGGTTCATCGCCGGGCAGGATGACAAAGCCCACCCCATCGGGCAGGCTGCCCAAACCCAGCGGTTTTTGCCATTCTGCTCGGAATTCGAGAATGACGCTGTGCGTGATGCGGAAGATGTGATCCTTCCACAGCTTGGCCAGCGAGGGGAGCACCCCCTGATCGGCGACGCGGCGTCTGAAGCGGGGCAGCGATGCGATCAGGCCCATTGCAGCCTCCGGCGGACCAGCTCTTTTTTGACACCGGCGGCCATGCGGCGGGCATTGAACAGCAGTCCGTGGGCTGCAGGCCTGAGCACAATGGAATTGACGGGCACCATGATCCGGCGATGCGGATTGAACGATCGCTTGAACTGCAGCCTGCCGCTGGCGTTTTCGTCCAGCGCGATCTCTAGCGGCAGTCCGGCCAGATCGAAGCCGATGCAGCCCATCGACCGGGCGGTCCGCATGGCTTCCCACAGCAAGCCATAAGCGCGCGGCACGGGCGCCCCCGGATCAATCGTGGGCATCGATAGCCAGATGGCTTCATCGGCCTGCCTGATGAAGCAATGGCCGCCGGTGGGCACGCCGTCTGTCTCGGCAATCAGGATCGCCCCGCCCAGGCACTTCACAAGGTCGGCCTGCCCTCTCGCATCAGGAAGATCGCGCGTGGCATAAAGCGGCCGGGCCGCATAAAAGCTGTCAAGCAGGCTCTGATAGAGGGCAACGTCCGCTGCGTTATCGGGATCGGCCAGCCGCACGGTCTGCCCTGATGCTTCAGCCTTGCGCAATTGCCGCCGGGCGCGCTGCTTGAACCCGGCCAGAATGTCGGCTTCCGGTTTGTCGAGCCACACGATGCCAGTCGAAACGTGCAGCGATTGCTGGCTCAGCGGCATGGGCACCCCGGCCTCGATCCGGATTGTTTCTGCAGCCAGGGCCACATCCCTGCCCCGCACGCGCGGCGCCAACTGGATGGCACAGCACCCTTCGCGCGCCAGCACGTCTTTCAGCGCCGCCACAACCGGGCCAAGGCGCGCAATATCTCGCACAATCGGGCCACGAACGATCTTTGCCATCCAGTGAAAGGGCGACAAGCGCACCTCGCGGATCACCGCCGTCGCGCTCAAGACCCCTTGCTCCTCGTAAAAGAAGTAACGGTAGCGCGCACCGCACTGGCGCTTCTGGATATCCGCCCACACAGTGGTTTGCTGATACGATGGATAGGGGCTCGTCTTGACGAACTCGTCAAAAACAGCGCGCTGGCCATCGCCCAAGGTATTCAGGAGAAGCACGTTCGACGCCATTGCCCAAGTCAGTCCCTGCAGGTGTTCATCGAATCTTTTCAAGTTGCCATTAACGATAAGCAGGCAGCCGTTGATGGACCATTAAGATGCATGATTTTGGCAGGCAGGCCGATCAGGAAGGCGGATTTCTCAGAATCGAGGCACCTGTCGAAGCACCTGTGCGGCCGGCTGCGGAAACGGATATGGCAGGCCCGGCTGACCTTCGCGCGGCGCCCTTGCCCCCAGCCCCGCAGGCTGAAGACATCTGGCTGAAATGCTGGCTTGCCGCTTACGCGCCCGGTGATCCATCCGGCCTTGATGGCTTGCCGGTGCTGCTGCGGCGCAGCGGCCTTTCGGCATTGTGGCTGAAGGTGCTGCAAAGCCCCACCAATCTGCAGACACCGCGATATGAGGCCGCACCGCAAACCGTTGCAGACCCAGCAAGATTGAAGCGCGCCCTGAAGCGCCACTGCGCGGCAGGGCTGGTGCTGGAATACCTGCCGCAAAGCGATATCGCGGCGATCCGCAGCCATCTGCAAACGAGTGGCCTGCGCACACTCGCCATGCCGACTGCGGCGGTTCCCATCACCGATTGCAACCAGTCTTTCGATCATTTCCTCCAGCAACGCAGCAAGCGCGAGCGCCAACGGTCCCGCCGCCTCCTGCGCCTGACTGACGAGGCAAACTGCCCGCTGCGCTTCTCGCTCATCACGCAGGCCGATCAGGTCGCAGCATCGGCCGAACAGTGCCTGCGCCTGGAGCAGGCCAGCTGGAAAGGCCGCGAGGGGACTGCGATTCTGGGCACGCCCGCGCACGCCCACTTCTATCGCACTCTGGCGCAAAGCCTTGCCGTTGCAGGGCTGCTCCGGCTCGCGCTGCTGCACGACCGCGATGGCCAACTGGTAGCGTTCGAGCTGTGCATGGTGTGGGACCGCCGCCTGATCGCGCTCAAGACATCGTGCAGCGAGCAGCACCTTGACCTGTCGCCCGGCCATGTCCTCGCCCTTGCCCATATCCGCCATTGCTGCGCCGATCCGGCAATTGACCTCTATGATGTGACGGGCAACGGATTGCGCCCGGCCCCGCACCTGCTCCGCTATGCCGATCGGCAGGAACTGCTGTGGCGCGCGGTGGTGTTTGCACCGGGCTGGCGGGGGCACGCTCTGCACGCGCTGTGGCAGGCAAGATTGCACTTACGGAGCGTTAAACGCTTTGTGGCAAAACAGCGCCGATGAACCGCAAATCGGAACGACGGCTGCGCCTCCTGCAGGCCCTGCTGGCAGCTACCGCCGCGGCGCCTGCCTGTCTCGTCCTGTGGCCGATCGCGCCGTGGGCGGCGTGTCTGGCAGTGCTGGCCTTGCTGATAGCGGCGCATCGCCGGATGCTCCTCGCGCCGGGCACGGCCATTCTCACCTATCATTCGATCTGCGATGATGCCGCCTGGCTGCCGTGGTCGAAAGACATCACGGTCAGCCGGCAGACGTTTGCCGTGCATCTGCAGACGTTGAAAGCCATGGCCGCACCCGTTCTGGCGACGCGGGACTATGTGGCGATGCGTCAGCGCGGTGAAGCGATCCCGCGGCGCGCGGTCGTCCTGCACTTTGATGACGGCTATTTCGACAACTGGTGCCATGCGGTGCCGCTGCTGATCGAGCACGGGTTTCCGGCAACGTTCTTCGTTTCGCTGAATTTCATCGAACCGGGCCATTCGCCGCGCCCGCGTGAAGGCCTGCGTCAGGCATCTCCGGGCTATATGTCGTGGGCCGAACTGCGCGCAATCGAGGCCATACCCGGGCTGGAAGTTGAACCACACGGGATCGATCATGCCCGCATCGCAGTCCCCGGCGCTGCAGTGGACCGCCTTACGGCCGAAAACTGGCGCGATCATCTCTGGCTGCAATGGGCGGCATCGCCCGGGCCAAAGCATGATTGGTACACGCGGCCCATCGCTTGGGCCGTTCCGCTGGGCAGCGCGGTTCCGCCATCGCGGCTTGCCCTGGCCTCACCCGGATTATCGGGCCAGAGAACCGAAACTCAGGCCGATCTGGAAAGGCGCATCCGCTCCACGCTGGAGCGATGCGGCGAAACCTTTGCGCATGAACTGGGCCGCGCGCCGCGCATCTTCTGCTGGCCCGAAAACAAGTGCTCTGCGGCAGGGCGAAGCATCGCCAGCCAGATGGGCTATGCGGCCACAACCGGCGGCAAGGGGCGCAATGCCGCAAGCGAGGCAGACAGCGTCCTGTCGCGGGTCCATGTGCCGGATCGCTCGCTCGGATTTGCCAGTCCCGCTGCCGAAGCCCTCGCCCTGCGCGCGTTGATCGGCGCGATGCACGGCAATCTTTATTGGTATCCGGTGCTGCTCGCGATGCAATTCACGCGCGGGGCCATGCGGCGCATCAGGCCCCTTAAGGTCGGCACCACGCAACGCAAACCCGGGGCACGCGCAAAGCGTCCGATGGAGCAGACGACATGAATGATTTTTCGGCCCAGTTTCCCAAAGTGGCGGGCGAGCCGGCCCAGGGCCTGCCCGAAGAGGCGCGGCTGGCCGAGCTGCAGGATGAACTCGCCCGTCTGGCACCGCCGCCCATGGAGCGCCCGCCCGTGGAACGCCGCAGCGATCTGCCGCGCCGCGTGCGCTTCGAGTGCGACATGAACGCCGTGCCCCTGTTCCTCGAAGTGACCAAACCCACGTATGCCTCAACGCTCAAGCGCTGGTTCGATGCCGCCGTGGCGCTGATCGCCATCGTGGTGCTGCTGCCCGTTCTCGTCCTTGTCGCCTTGGCCATCAAGCTGTGTGACGGCGGTCCTATCCTGTTTGTGCAGGACCGCACGGGATACCTTGGCCAGCGCTTCCGCCTGTTCAAGTTTCGCACCATGGTCGTAGACGCCGAGGCACTGAAGGAAAGCCTGAAAGATCAAAATATTCATGGCGATTCCTCGCCCGATTTCAAGCTGCGCGATGATCCGCGCATCACGCGTATTGGCGGATTTCTGCGCCGCACCAGCCTCGATGAATTGCCCAACCTGTTCAATGTCGTGCGCGGCGAAATGGCTCTGGTCGGTCCGCGGCCCACCTCTTTCGATGCGGCCACCTATTCGATGCGGCATCTCCCGCGCCTCGCGGTTAGGCCGGGGCTGACTGGTCTGTGGCAAACATCCGGGCGCGCCAACGTCGGCTTCGATCAGCGCAGCGACCTCGATATCAGCTACATCCGCCGGATGTCTTTCATCTTCGATCTTTCGCTGATCGTGCGGACGATCAAGGCCATCCGCAAAGGCGATGGTGCGATGTAGCGCCGGAAGGGCCGCGTAAGCGGCAATTGAAGGGATCAGGCGGTAGGATACCTACGGCAGCGGGCCGGCCAAAGAGGTGGTGCGCCCGACAGGATTCGAACCTGTGGCCCCCAGATTAGGAATCTGGTGCTCTATCCTGCTGAGCTACGGGCGCCGCCGCCTCGCCCTTTACGCAGCCAAACGCGTGCTGGCAATCAGTTGACCTCGCCCGGCGGCACGACCGGCACGATAACCGGGGCAACCGGCACGCCTTCCTCGATCAGGCCCTTCACTTCTTCGGGGCTGGCGCGGCCGTGGATCATGGCCGCGTCCTTCTCGCCGTAATGCATGGCGCGCGCGTCTTCTGCGAAGTTTTCGCCCACCCAGGTCGAGGACTTGAGCATTTCCGCCTGCACCGCCGCAACAGCGCGCAGCATGGTGGCTGCTTCGGGCGGCAGAGCGGCGGAAGTGACCGGCTGCGCGAGTGCGGATTGGGGCGCGAATGGGCGCGCCGAAGGAGGCGAAGGCGCTGCCACGGTGGGCAGCTGGTTGCCCTTGCGCGTCAGGCGCGGTGCAGAAAGCGCCTTGTCCACATCCGGCGCGCCGCACGATGGGCACGTCACCAGCCCACGCGCCTGCTGGCTGGCAAAATCCTCGGAGCTGGCGAACCACCCTTCAAACCGGTGCCCGCCCGCGCGGCATTCAAGATCAAACACAATCATGGTCTTGGTGATGTAGGCATTGGCTGCCGGTTAGCAAGACTGGGAACCTGCCCGCGCACTTCGGCAATGCGGGCCATGTTGATTTCGGCAAAGCCCAGAACGCCCTCTGGCTGGCCCTCGCTGCCCAGATCGAGCAGCACTTCGCCCCACGGATCGATCACCAGGCTATGGCCATAGGTTTCGCGCCCGTCCTCATGCCGCCCGGCCTGGGCTGCGGCCACCACGAAAGCGCTCGCCTCCACGGCGCGAGCGCGCTGCAGCAGGTGCCAGTGTGCGCGGCCCGTGGGCACGGTGAACGCGGCGGGAATGGCAATGGCGTCGCATTGCCGCCGCCCCAGTTCCTCGAACAAGGCGGGAAAGCGCACGTCATAGCAGATCGCAAGGCCCAGCCGCCCCAGCGGCGTACCGTCCACCGTCACCACCGCCTCGCCCGGCTGATAGGCGGCGGATTCGCGCCAGGTCTCACCGCTGGCCAGATCGACATCGAACATGTGGATCTTGTCATAGCGCGCCGCGATTTCGCCCGCCGGATCGATTACGAAGGCCCGGTTGGCCCAGCGCGCGCCGTCTTCAGCCTCAACCGCAAGGCTGCCGATATGCACCCATATCCCCGCCTTCGCCGCAGCCTCGCGCACTGCCGCCAGCACCGGATTTTCCGCTTCGGCCACCACATGGCGGCTGCCGCGCGCGCGGTCCCGGTCAAGCAGGCCCGACATTTCAGGCGTGAACAGCATCGCCGCGCCGCCGCCCGCCGCCGCCTGCACTGCGCGCACGATTGCAGCGGCATTGGCCGCAGGATCGATGCCCGTGGTCATCTGCAGCAGCGCGATGCGCCGCATGTCAGCGCTCATGCCGCCAGCAGCGGATCAAGCTTCCCGGCAGCCTCCAGCGCGGCCAGATCGTCTGATCCGCCGATATGCTGGCCGTTGATAAAGATCTGCGGCACGGTCATCGCGCCGGGCGCGCGCGCCACCATTTCGGCGCGCTTCGGTCCGCCCATGGTGATGTCGTATTCGGTGACTGCGGCCCCCTTGCGCCCCAGCAAGGCCAGCGCCCGGCTGCAATAAGGGCAGCCCCACTTGGTATAGATCTCGACCGTGGCAGCAGGGGGGGTACCAGGGGGGGCAGCAGGGGCTTCAGAACCGGGCATGGGCACCTCTTGAAATCGCAAAATCGCTAACACACATGGGTCATCGTGTCATGCGCTGCAAGCCGGGCGTGACCATACATGAACCGCCGGGCGCCAATTCGGGTCCGGCACAGTTGCAAATTGCTCATCCAGGAGGATTGCTCACATGGACCGTTTTGATTTCACCCCCTATCGCCGCTCGACCGTGGGCTTTGATCGCCTGTTCGACCTGCTCGAACGCCAGGCCCGCGCCAATGCCGGTGACAACTATCCCCCCTTCAACATCGAACGGCGCGGGGATGACGAATACCGCATCACGCTCGCCGTCGCCGGGTTCAAGCCGCATGATCTCGATATCACTGCGCAGCAGAACCTGTTGGTGATCAAGGGCCAGCGTGCCGAAGCGCAGGACGGGCATTTCCTCCATGTCGGCATCGCCAACCGCGCGTTCGAACGCCGCTTCGAACTGGCGGATTTCGTCCGCGTGGAAAGCGCCGATCTGGCGGACGGCCTCCTCATCATCGATCTTGTGCGCGAAGTACCCGAAGCGATGAAGCCCAAAAAAGTGCTGATCGGCGGCGCGGCCAAGCCGCTCACCGTCGTCGAAGGCGATACCAGCGCCGCTGCCTGAGGCATACGGTTTGCTCCGGGAAGGGGCGGTCCTGCAAAGGGCCGCCCCTTTTCGCATCAGCGCCGCGCCGAAATCGCCCAGCGCCACGAGGCAAGGCTGCGCGCCTTGCCCGCCACCCGATAGCGCTGTGCATCGCCCGAGACATTGACCTCGACCCGCACCCGGTCCGCGCCCATGATCCGGCGGAACGCAAAGACCTTGGGATTGCCCGTTTCGATGATCTCGAGATTGCCGGGCTGATGCTCGCTCGTCAGCGCCGGATGCCGGTGCTTGAGCGCCAGCAGCGAAGCATAGAACACCGCGCGGGGCTTCTTGCCCCACTGGATCGGATCCTTGTCGAAAAACTTCAGCCGCTTGGACAGCGCGTCTTCCTGCCCGCTATAAACGAGCGGCATCCCCGGCAGCGTCGCCGCCATCACGGCCATCGCATCTGCGCCGTCGCCGTAAAGCTCCTTGTCGGTGCCGTTCCACGAATTCTCGTCGTGATTGCTGGTGAAGGCCATCCGCATCGCGCCCGCCGGATAGCGGCGCGCGGGCGCGGTGTAGTGCTTCGCCAGATCGCGCCCGTCCGCCTTGCCCTTCGCCACATCGATCAGCAGGTGATAGAGCTTCCAGTCATACGTCATGTCGAAGGCGCGCATCTGCATGTCGGGCGTATCGGCCTCGGCCAGCAGGAACACCGGCTTGACCTTGTCGAACTCGGCCCGCGCCTGATCCCAGAAATCGACCGGCAGCGTCCACGCCACATCGCAGCGGAAGCCGTCAATCCCGGTTTCCGTCAGCCAGAACTTCATCGCCGCGATCATGCCCTCGCGAACGGCCTGCTTGCTGTAGTCGAGCCCGATCACGTCGGCCCAGACTTCCTCATGGCCATCGCTAAGATCCTTGTAATGGTAGCCCTCAAGCTCTCCGGCGGCATTGCGCTTGTACCAGTCGGGATGCTCGCGCGTCCACACATGGTCCCACCCGGTATGGTTCGCCACCCAATCGAGAAT
>JAIXYF010000228.1 GCA_027490345.1 Novosphingobium sp. | reverse complement strand
CCCGAAACCCCGTCCATCCGCACGGCAACTGCGCTGGCGGCGGCGGAATAGTCTGCCGTGTCAAACCCCGCTCCGCCGTCCAGCGCATCCGCCCCGGCGCTGCCGATCAACGTGTCGTCGCCTGCTTCGCCCAGCAGGCTGTCTGCCCCGGCGTGTCCGCCCAGCGTGTCGTCGAAGTTTGATCCGATCAGCACTTCGACATTGCCGATCACATCGCCTGCGGCCTCGCCGCCGCTGCCGGTCGTGCCATCGAGCCAGGCACTCACGCCCGATGCTGCGCCAAAGTAGCTCACGGTGTCGATGCCGCGGCCGCCATCGATGATGTCTGCGCCTGCGCCGCCGATCAGCGCATCCTCGCCCGATCCGCCTTGCAGCGTATCATCGCCCGCGCCGCCCAGCACGGTATCATCGCCCGCGCCGCCCGCCAGCGTCTCGGCGTCGGCGCCGCCGGTCAGGCTGTCGTCGAAGGCCGAGCCGACCACGCGTTCGATGCCCGAAAGCCTGTCGCCCTCCGCCTCGCCGCCGCGCCCGGCCGTGCCATCCAGCACGATCTGCACGGCCGCGCCCGATGCGCCATAGTCTGCGGTATCGAAGCCATCGCCGCCCACCAGCGCATCGGCGCCCGCACCCCCGCGCAAGGCATCATCGCCCAGCCCGCCCAGCAGCGTATCCCCGCCGCCGCCCCCCGAAAGCGTGTCGGAGCCCCCACCGCCGTCCAGCGTTTCGGCAGCGGATGCGCCGCTGATGATATCATCCAGCGCCGAGCCGACCACACGTTCGATCCCGGTCAGCGTATCGCCTTCCGCATCGCCGCCGGTCGCGCTCGATCCATCGAGCGTGATCTGCACAGCGCCGCTGCTGGCGCCGTAGTCGGCGCTGTCGATTCCGGCGCCACCATCGATCTGATCGGCCCCCGCGCCGCCGATCAGGCGGTCGTTGCCCAGCCCGCCAGACAGCGCATCGCTTCCCGCGCCGCCCGCAAGCACATCGGTTCCGCCGCCGCCGGTGATGATCTCGTCGGCCTCGCTGCCGGTGATCACATCGTTGAAGGCCGATCCATCGACTTGTTCGATACCGGTGATGCGGTCGCCCTCGGCATCGCCGCCAAGGCCTCTGCCTGGAACGCCACCCGTGCCGAGATCCAGCCGCACCCCGGCGGCTGAAGCGGCATAGCTCAGCCGGTCGAAGCCTGCGCTGCCATCGATGGTATCGGCGCCTGCGCCGCCATCGATCCGGTCGTCGCCCGCGCCGCCCAGCAGCGTATCGTCTCCCGCCAGGCCAATGATCTGGTCGTCGCCTTCGCCGCCTTCGAGCGTTTCTGCGCCCGCGCTGCCGCCCAGCGTATCGCCCAGCGCCGAGCCGACCACGCGTTCGATCTCGGAGAGCGTATCGCCTGCCGCATCGCCGCTGCCGCCGGTGCTGCCATCGGTGGAGATGGTCACCGCGCCCACCGAGGCGCCGTAGTCTGCCGTATCGAAGCCATCCCCGCCGATCAGCGCATCGACCCCGATGGAGCCGGTCATCGTATCATCGCCCGCGCCGCCATCCAGCGTGTCGTTGCCGGTTCCGCCTGCCAGCCGGTCGCCGAACGCCGAGCCGACCAGGCGTTCGATGGTGAACAGCCGGTCGCCCTCGGCAAAGCCGCCGCTACCGGTGCGCCCGTCAAGCCCGGCCTCGATCGCGCTGGTGGATCCGGAATAATCCGCGCTGTCGGCTCCATCGCCGCCCACCAGAGTGTCGCTACCCGCGCTGCCGTTCAGCGTGTCGTCGCCGTCGCCCGCGCGCAGGGTTTCTGCGCTCGCGCTGCCGGAAAGCGTGTCGTCGAACGCCGAGCCGATCAGCACCTCGATCCCGCTCAGCGTATCGCCTGCCCCGCCGCCGCTGCCGCTGGTGCCATCAAGCGCGGCGATCACCCCGCTGGTGGCTTCGGCATAGCTGGCCGTATCGCTGCCCAGCCCGCCTTCGATCACATCGGCGCCGTCTCCGCCCACGATCATGTCGTTGCCTGCGCCGCCTTCCAGCACATCGTCACCGCCGCCGCCGCGCAGCGTATCGGCGCCTGCGCCGCCGTCGATGCTGTCGGCATTGTCGCTGCCGGAAAGCTGATCGTCGAAGGCCGAGCCGGTCAGGCCTTCGATGCCAAGCAGCACGTCGCCCGCGCCATCCCCGCCGCTGCCCGCGCGCCCATCCAGATAGGCTGTTATCGCCGCGCCCGATCCGGCATAGCTCACTGTGTCGATGCCGGTGCCGCCATCGAGCAGGTCGTTGCCCGCGCTGCCTTGCAAGGCATCGTCGCCCGCGCCGCCCAGAATGGTTTCAGCGCCTTCGCTACCGCCCAGCGTGTCGGCAAAGGCCGAACCGATCAGGCGGGAAATGCCGGTCAGCGTATCGCCTGCGGCCTCGCCCCCGGTGCCTGCCGCGCCCGAAAGATCGACCGCAACGCCCTGAGCCGCATCGGCATAGGTTGCGGTGTTGGTGCCCGTGCCGCCATCGATCATGTCCGCGCCAAGGCCACCAGAAAGGACATCATCGCCGCTGCCGCCCAGCAGCGTATCAGCGCCGGCACCGCCGGTCAGCGTGTCGTCGCCCGCGCTGCCATCAAGCCGGTCGTCTGCCCCGCCGCCGATGATCGTGTCGTTCTGGGCCGAACCCGTCACGCCTTCGATGGCGATCAGCACATCGCCTGCCGCATCGCCGCCGCTGCCGAGGCTGCCGTCTGGTCCGCCATCGAGGCGCACCGTGATACCCGCTGCCGAATCGGCATAGCTGGCCGTGTCGAACCCTTCGCCGCCCTCGATCCGGTCGGCCCCGATGCCGCCGCTCAGCTGATCATCGCCCGCGCCGCCCAGCAGCGTATCGCTGCCGCCCTGGCCGGCAAGTACGTCATGGCCCGCGCCGCCCTCCAGCGTCTCTCCCTGCGAGGTGCCTGTGATCGCATCGTCGAAGGCTGAACCGATCGCGTTCTCTATGGAGGAAAGCGTATCGCCCTGCGCATCGCCGCCTGCCGAAAGCGAGCCATCGAGATTGATTGCGATGCCCGTGGCCGAGGTAGAATAATCTGCCGTATCAGACCCCGCGCCGCCCAGCAGCAAGTCTGCGCCCGCGCCGCCGCGCAGTGTGTCGTTGCCCAGGCCGCCGTCGAGCACATCCGCGCCCGCGCCGCCATCAAGCCGGTCGGCCCCGCCGCGCCCGCGCAAGGTATCATCGCCGTCGGCGCCGCCTATCGCATCGGCAAATTCGCTGCCTTCAACGATCTCGATCCCGCTGAAGCTGTCGCCTGCCGCTTCGCCGCCAGTGCCACCGCCTGCAAGGCTGAGCGCAACGCCCGCCGCAGCGCGCGAATAATCAGCGGTGTCGGTGCCTGCGCCGCCATCGAGCACATCCGCGCCCGCGCCGCCGCGCAAGGTATCGTCGCCAGCGCCGCCGCGCAGGGTTTCATCCGCCGCCGCGCCAGTGATTACGTCGGCCTCGGCCGAACCGAGCACTGCCTCGATGCTGGTCAGCACATCGCCTTCGGCAAGGCCGCTGGCGCTCGCGCCTCCCGTGAGCGTCACGTCCACACCCACGAGCGAGGCGGAATAGTCTGCCGTGTCGCGGCCTTCGCCGCCGTCGATGGCATCGGCCCCCGCGCCGCCGTCGATCACGTCATCGCCCGCGCCGCCGCTGATCGCATCATCGCCGCCAAGGGCGCGCAGCCGGTCGCTACCTGCGCCGCCCGCCAGCGTATCGGCTGCAGAGGAGCCATCCAGCTCGTCGTCGAATGCGGAGCCGATCAGGCGCTCGATGCTGTCAAGCCGGTCGCCCTCCGCATCGCCTGCCGTGCCGGTTCCGCTGCCGAGCGAGACCGTGACGCTCGCCGCTGCATCGCTGTAGTCGGCCGTATCAAAGCCTTCGCCGCCGATTAGCTGATCGGCCCCGCCGCGCCCGGCCAGAATGTCGTCACCCGCGCCCCCGGTCAGGCTGTCGTCCGCCGCCGTGCCGCGCAAGCTATCGGCAAAGGCCGATCCGATCAGGTTTTCGACCGCCAGCAGCCGGTCACCTTCCGCAGCGCCGCCTGTGGAAACCGACCCATCGACCGAGACCGAAACGCCCGAGCTGGAATCCGAATAATCAACCGTATCAGTGCCGTCGCCGCCGTCGATCAGGTCTGAGCCCGCGCCGCCTTCAAGGTTGTCGTTCCCGGCTCCGCCGCGCAAGGTATCATCGCCGCCGCCGCCGACCAGCAAATCGTTGCCCGCGCCGCCATCCAGCAGGTTGGCCGTGCTGCTGCCGGTCAGCCGATCATCCAGCGTGGAGCCGATCACCCCTTCGATGCGGCTGATCTGATCGCCCGCCGCATCGCCGCCGATCCCGGCCGAGCCATCGAGCGCCACGGTCACGGCGCCGTCGCTGGCGGTGTAGTCCGCCACATCGGTGCCGCCGCCGCCATCCAGCACATCAGCCCCGGCGCTGCCGCGCAAGGTATCATCGCCCGCGCCGCCCTGAATGGTCTCGCTGCCCGCGCCGCCGCCCAGCGTATCGGCAAAGGCCGAGCCGACAAGGCGCTGGATGCCGCTCAGGGTATCGCCTGCGGCCTCACCCGCCGTGCCCGTCGCGCCGGAAAGATCGATGGCGACCGCTTCGGCCGCATCGGCATAGCTGGCCGTGTTGCTGCCCGAACCGCCGTCGATCACGTCCGCGCCCAGCCCGCCGGTCAGCACGTCATCACCGCTGCCGCCCAGCAGCCGGTCATCGCCTGCGCCGCCTGCCGCCGTGTCATCGCCCGCGCCGCCGGCGATGGCTTCGGCCGCATCCGCGCCGGTCAGCGTGT
>JAIXYF010000265.1 GCA_027490345.1 Novosphingobium sp. | reverse complement strand
GAAGGTGCCTGGCGCTTTGCCCAACAAGTTCTGGACGAAGACCCCACTAATATCGGTGCAGCTGGGCTCGCCTTTCAGGTCGCCGCGATGGAGGGTTCGGCACACGATCCGATGGCGATCGTCCAAGCATCAATGCTCGATGAGCTCAGCGTGAGAATCTATAGGCTGAACTATCTGCGCGCCAAACATGCGCCGGACAGCTGGTGGCAACTCGCCGCAGAGACGCTTGAACGGTTTCCCGAAGACGGAAACGCGATACGCATGGCGGGCGATGCCCTGATCGACGAGGCGCTCGCTAAGCAAGGGCTGGAGCGACGCAGGCTGCTCGACGAGGATTGCCGCGATAAGCTGACTGCGGGCGCGGCGCTGCTCCAGCGGCATTGGGACGAAGTTCGCCACTATGAGAATGCTTCCGAATCCAACTGGATGATGATCGGCTATAATCTGATCACCGCCTATCGCGCGCTCGGCGAGCTCGACCGCGCCAAAGCAGTTGTAGATCAGATGCTGGCGCTGGGCAGCGAGGATGTCGACCGTTTCGAGTTCGCAGCAGCGGTCGCGATCGACCAGAATCGTTTCGACGATGCTGCTACGCTGCTGCGCCAGGTCCCAAATCGCCTCAAGGTTTCGCTGCCCCTGATGGTCGCGCTGATCAATAAAAACGATTTTGCAGGCGTGATCGGAGAGGCGACACTGGAGCGCCGCGCGGCGCTAGACGCGGCCGATCAGCAGACTTTCGACACTCTAGTGTTCCGCGCGCGGCACGCAAACGATGCGACCTTCGATCTGGCACAAGAAGTCGAGAAACTGCTTGCGGCCTGGCCGCTCGGTGTGGCTGCGCACATCGCAGTCGCTGACATTTATCTCAAAGACAAGCCAAATGAGGCGGCGGCGATTGCCGCCAAGGCGAAACGCTTGATCGGCGAGACGACCAGCTATGCCGATCGAGTCATGTTCGCGCAATTATCGATTTTCCGCGAAGCCTGGGATGACGCAATCGACGTGCTCGACGGCCAAGTTCGCATGGACAGCGTCTCGGAAGAACTCGCCTGGCTGGCGCTGGCATTCGCCAATGCACCAACCCGGCCGCGCACATCGGCCTTTTTCAGGGCGCTTCGGCGGGCGGTGATCGCCGAGCCGCGGTTTGCAAGGTTAGCAGGGGCCGCAGAACATAATCGTGGCGATCTGGCGGCGACCGAGCGCTACCTGCGTCCGGTCATAACAGCGGATTCGAGTGATCTGCGCGCCATCCTGCTGCTTGCCAGCGCACTGGTGCGCGCTAACCGAGAAGATGACGCAACCGATCTGCTCCGCCAAGTTGATGATGCCATCGTTGTGGGTGCGCCCGAGGACATGATGCGGTTGGCGCACCATCACCGCCGCGTCGGCGAAACCGAACGCGCGCTGCGGCTGGGATACCGGATTGCCGTCGCCAATCGTCAGAACGAACATGTAATGGCATCATACCCCGGCCTTATCTTCCTCGACGAAGCGCTGCCGGCACCAATCGGGCATGCGGGACCGGCGCAGGTCGACTTCTGGTTTGATCTTGAAGGACTGGACGGCACGCGCGACGCGCAGGGGATCATCGACGAGGCCCCGACCATGGCGGTGGCCAGTTATCCACCAGAGCACCCAATTGCCGCGGCACTGATTGGCAAACGCGTGGGCGACAGTATCGTGATACCGGCGGAACTCGGCGCTGATCGCCATTACCGGGTGCGCGAACTAAAGCACAAGTATATCTGGCTGCTGCACGACATCTTGGCGACGCACGCTGCGCGGTTCCCGGAGGCTACTTCGCTGGTCGAGCTGACCATGCAGGACGGCGACGTGCAGCCGATCCTCGATATGGTTCGCAACCTGCAGAGCACAGACGATCTCCTCGCTGACAGCTATGTCAACCTTCAGGTGCCGCTAGCCGCGGTTGCGGCGATGGCGAATAAGCATGTTCTCGCGCTTGCAGAGCATTTGACCGCGTCTGGCCGCAACCTGCAAACATGCGTTGGCGCGCTGGATGAGCGCCGCGAGGCAATCGATTTCGTCCGCGCCGCGCGCGGCAAAGGTGCCGTGCTGGATACCTTAACGGTCTGGCAACTGCGCGAACTTGGCCATCTCACGGCAGCGAAAGCCTACTTCGGTCGCCTTTGCATCGCGCGCACGACTTTTGACGAAATGTTGGAGGTTCGCAGCAAGTTCGAGTTGAACCGCGGCCGCGAGTTCATGACGATGGGGTTCGAAGGCGACCAAGCATGGCGGCGGATACATACTTCCGAAGAGACCGAAGCCAAGATTGCTTGGGTCAATGCCGTAATCGCCGATGTCGAGCACCACTGCGACATTTTGCCAGTCGACGGCCTGTTCGATCCGAGGCTCGAACGCTTGCTAGGATCTTACAAGGCGCAGAAAATCTTCGATCCGATCCAGCTGGCCAAGGACCAGGCGCTGATCATTGTTTCCGAGGACCTGCGCCTACGCCAGTTTGCCGCGCAGCAACAAGTGATCG